>JAZUIT010000074.1:0-14975 GCA_045642385.1 Acutalibacteraceae bacterium | reverse complement strand
TGTTATGATTTTTATCTGTTTAAAGCTGACAATTCTGATGATTTTTCTGATAATGTTACAGCATTATATAAAAAACTATATGATAAAGGGTTCAATACTGTAATTGTCCATGTCAGACCCTACTGTGATGCAATTTACCCTTCAAAAATCTTTCCGCCCTGTAAATATATGTATGAAAAAAACACTTACAATTTTGATGCTTTAAAAATTATGATTGACTGTGCAAAAAAGTTTAATTTTGAATTTCACGCATGGATAAACCCTTTCAGAGTTACTCTGACGGAAATTCCGAAAAATTCACCTGCAACCGATACGGTAAAATTAAAATCCGGTATATATCTCGAACCGTCATCTCATAAAACACAGCTTCTTATACTTAACGGTATCCGTGAAATTGTTGAAAATTATGATATTGATGCAATACATTTTGACGATTATTTTTATCCTTCGGATTACACAAATTCAGATAAAAGGTATTTTTTACAATACAGAAAAAGCGGCGGAAAATTAAGTTTAAGTAATTGGAGAAGAGAGAATATTAATACTCTTATAAGCTCGGTTTATCAAACAATAAAATCAATCAAGCCGCAGGTGCAATTCGGTATCAGTCCCACCGGAAATATGAGTTATAATTATAACAAAATGTATGCTGATGCAGGATTGTGGATAAATTCCGAGGGGTATATCGACTACATTATGCCTCAGCTATACTACGGTTTTTACAACAGTACATTACCCTTTTGCGATACAGCCGACAAATGGAAAGCTTCTGTAAATAATCCGGATATAAAAATTTACGGAGGTCTGTCGTCCTATAAAACCAATACGGTTGATAAATTTTGCACAGACAAAAAAGCAAAATATGAATGGATTAATAACCCTGATATTATTACTCAGGAAGAAAAATATCTCATAAATAACGGATATAACGGTTACTCGTTATTTTCTCTGAAAAATATTTTAAATTAATTTCAATTTTTTCGACACAAAGCTTTAAAATTATGGTATAATAAGTTTGTGTGTGTAATTTGTTTAATATCTGTCTGTTATTTTGTTGTAAATCAGTGTTGATATTAAAAAAGCCGGTATACTTAATAAAAACCATGTGCAAGAAAAATACGGGCATATCTGACCCATAAAATTTAATGGCTTGTCACTGTAATCCCACACATTGAGCTTAAAAATTATATTTACCGTTATACCTACAAAAAGCTCAAATGCAGTAATTATAACTGCACCCAATATGCATCTTTTTAATAAGCTGTTTGATTTCAGATGTGTGTTTACATAATGTATAACCGCCATTACAGTACCTCCGGTCAAAGTCATTGACCAATGGGTGTTACCCTTTGTTGCTACTTCTATGACACTGTAAATTACAGCTCCGATTACAAAAGCATAACAATACAGCAAAAATTTTTTCAACATATTATCACCGGATATATTTTATGCGGTGTATCAAAGAATATTAAATCCGAGGTGAACTTTTTGGTATTTTCAAGTCTGACCTTTCTCTATTTATTTTTACCCATAACATTATTAATATATTTTCTGGTAAAAAAGACTCCGTTAAGAAATGCAGTTTTGGTTATTGCATCCTTATTCTTCTATGCATGGGGTGAACCTAAAACAGTATTTTTGCTCATAATCACCGTATTTATTGAGTACATATTCGGAATTTTAATCGAGAACTCCCGTTATGATAAAAAGAAATGTAAAACGCTTCTGATAATCAGCATTGCATTTCCTTTGTTGCTTTTAGGAATATTTAAATATCTCGGTTTCTTTGTTAAAACATTAAATATATTACTTTTCGGTCTGTTACCTGAGGTCAAAATAACGTTACCCATCGGAATATCTTTCTACACATTTCAGATAATCTCCTATGTAGTAGATGTTTACAGAGAAAAAGCTCCCGTTCAAAAGTCGTTTTTTAAGCTTTTACTCTATATTTCAATGTTCCCTCAATTAATAGCGGGTCCCATTGTCCGCTATGTTGACATTATGAACAATGTTGACAAAAGGGAAATTTCTCTTAAAGACTTTGCAACCGGTTTGCAGAGATTTTTACCCGGTCTTGCAAAAAAAGCCATACTTGCAAATTTTGCCGGTAAGCTTGCAACAACGCTAATCGGCGGTGATTTGGCAAAGCTTTCTACCGCAGGAGCATGGCTTGGCATTATTGCATATACATTCCAGATATATTTTGACTTTTCCGCTTATTCCGATATGGCAATAGGAATGGGTAAAATGTTCGGATTTGAATTTTTGGAAAACTTTAACTATCCGTACATATCAAAAAGCATAACAGATTTCTGGCGTAGATGGCATATCAGTTTAAGCTCATTTTTCAGAGATTATGTGTACATTCCTCTGGGCGGTAACAGAGAGCATCACATCAGAAATATGCTTATTGTTTGGGTGCTGACAGGCTTCTGGCACGGAGCAAACTGGAACTTTATTCTGTGGGGACTTTATTATTTCCTGTTACTTGTTCTTGAAAAAAAGGTTATCGGAAAGTACATTGAAAAAATGCCGATTATCAACAGGCTTTACTCTTTGTTCTTTATAATTATCGGTTGGGTATTCTTTTATTTTGAAGACTTGGGTTCACTCTTCAAAACACTTGGACTTCTGTTCGGAATATCATCAAATCCCGGCATTACGGCAACAGATAAAATTTTATTTGCAAATTACCTGCCTTTATTGATTATATGTGTTATAGCCTGTACCCCCGTAAAAAAAGCTGTTATGACTGTGCTTAACAATATTTCATTAAAGGGTGAAAAGGAACAAAAAATTGTCGGCGGCGTTACGATTGTATTTAATTTTATACTTTTGTTACTTTCAACCGCCGCAATTGTAGGTTCAAGCTTTAATCCGTTTTTGTATTTCAGATTTTAAGAAAGGAGCAGAAAATGGATAATTCTGAAGATAAACTGCAACAAAAAAGTCGATCCGAACGCAGAGCTAAAATTGTTTTTGAAAGAAATAAGCGACTTATTTCTTTTTGTCTTACTCTTGTTATTGCTGCCACAACGGTTTTAATCGGATTTATAAGCATTGTCGATAAAGATAAAGAAATTTCCGTAAAAGAAAACAGAAAGCTTGCTGAAAAACCCAAATACAGTACAAGCTCATTTTTCAAAGGAGAATATACAAGCAGCTTTGATGAATACTATTCTGACAATTTTCCGCTCAGAAATATGTTTATTTCAATAAACAAAGGTCTTGAATCACTTCTTACAAAAAAAAGCAATAAAAACGGAATTGTTATTATGAATAAGGCAAATTCGGATATGAGTGGTGAAGGTATTGACAAAGACGGTAACAAGGTTACCAAAAGCTCCGCTCCAATAGAAAAAACAACTCTACCCCCTATTGAACAGCAGGAAGTTACCCAAAGCGGAAGTATAATATTAACAGACAATTCGGCAATGGAAATATATTATAAAAACGAAGAAGCACTTGAAAATTATGCAAATTTGATTAACAGGATAAAAAACAAACTCCCGAACACTCGTGTAATTTCAATGCTTGTCCCCACTTCAATTGAAGTTTTAACACCCGATCCTACTTACAATACAGGTGAATATTCACAAAAAGCTGCAATTCAATTCGCATATTCAAAAATGCAGAAAAATATTTATAAAGTAAACTCTTTAACAACTTTAAATATTCACCGGGATAAATATATTTATTTCAGAAGTGATCATCACTGGACGGCTTTGGGTGCATATTACGGTTACACAGCTTTCTGTAAAACAACAAAGCAAACTGCCGTTCCTCTGTCAAAGCTTCAACGAGGAAGAAAGGATAATTTCCTCGGAAGCCTTTATAGGCAGAGTCAGTCGAGCGTTTTGGCAAATAACCCGGATTATGTTGATTACTATTTACCGCGCCGTCAGACAACAGGTGAAATATATCAGACAATTGATATGACAGACGAACCGTATCCGCTCAGTGTTATAGCAACAAATATAACTGATGACAACAAATATCTTGTTTTCATTCAGGGTGACCAACCGCTGGAAAAAATTGAAACAAGTAATAAAAACGGAAAAAGTATACTTGTCATTAAAGAATCGTACGGTAATGCACTTGTACCCTTTTTGTGCGATAATTACCAGACAGTATATGTCATAGACCCGAGAAGTATAAACGGTGATTTAGCAACATTCATTTCCGCTAACCACATCAACGACTTGCTTATTATTAACTATATGTTTGCTACTTCAAACCCGACATTTATAGATGCTTTTGATGCAATGGTAGGTTACTAAAATGCAGTATATAATTCTTGATTTAGAGTGGAACAACGCATATTGCCGAAAGGCAAACGGATTTTTCAATGAGATTATTGAAATAGGTGCGGTAAAGCTTGATGAAAAATTGAATATTATTGACGAATTTTCAAAAATAATTAAAGCAAGATTCGGAAAAAAATTACGAAAATCAGTCAAAGAGCTTACTAATATCACGAATGATGATATAATGCACGGCATACAGTTTTCAAAAGCCGTTTCATTATTTAATAATTGGATAGGTAATGACGATGAATCCGTGATATTAACCTGGGGAAACTGTGATATCAGAGTTCTGCTCGATAATTTTTATTATTTAAACGGGATAAAAACTATACCGTTTTTAAAAAATTATGTTGATTTACAAAAATATTTTCAGGCTGTCATACCGAGTGAAACAAAGGACCAGATAGGACTTTCTGCCGCAGCCGAAAAGCTTAATATTTCGGTTGATAAATACTCTGCACACAGAGCGCTTGACGACAGCAAACTCAGCGCTGACTGCTTCATAAAAATATACAACAATGAAAAATTTAAAAGTATGATAATTCCCTGTAACGATGAGTTTTATGCAAGGCTGAAATACAAAGCAAAATACATCACCTCATTTAATGATCCCCTATTTGATAAGAGTGAATTGAAATATGTTTGTGAAACCTGTGGAAATATTCCCAAACAATTATCCGAATGGAAGGTTGTAAATCAAAGCTTTCGTGCATTTTTCTACTGTAAAAGATGTGACAAGAAAACCCGTGTTTCCGTAAGATTCAAAAAAAACTTTGACCATGTTGACATAAGAAAAAGTATTACATTAATAAAAAAAGAAGCAGAGAATGAATAATTTTCTCTGCTTCTTTTTTAAATTTTTACGGTAAGCTATAACCTGCGCTGCGGTAAATATCGTACCATTCTTCCCTTGTAATTATTATCTGAGAACCTCTGAAAACATCTTTTAGGTGTTCTGTATTCATAGTTCCGGTTATCAATTGCATATTAGCAGGATGCCTTAAAATCCACGCCGCCGCAATCGTTGCAGGAGTTACACAATATTTCCGTGCAACTGCTCTCAGTTTATCATTAATTTCCGGATAATTTTCCATATCATCTATAAATGTGCCGTCGATAAAACCTTTTTGAAACGGTGACCAGGTTTGAATTGTTATATTTTTAATTCTTGAATATTCCAAAACACTGCCGTCATGCATTTGGGATTCTGCATTTTTCATATTCACATTTAACCCCGATGTAACCATACCGCATTCGGGAATTGAATATTGCAGTTGATTTACAAGTATTGGCTGTTTTACTGCGGTTTTTAATAATTCAATCTGCATAGGGTTATGATTTGAAACGCCGAAATTCTTTACTTTTCCGCTTGAATACAGAACGTCAAAGGCTTCTGCCACCTCTGCCGGTTCTATTAATGTGTCAGGTCTGTGCAAAACTAACACATCAAGATAATCTGTATTAAGCCTTTTTAAAGAATTTTCAACCGAGGAAATTATATGCTTTTTTGAAAAATCGTAAAAGCCTTTTCGTATTCCGCATTTTGTCTGGATTTTAATTTTACTTCTGACTCCGGGATTGTTTTTTAAAAATTCACCGAACATTTCCTCACTTTTACCGCCACCGTAAATATCCGCATGGTCAAAAAAATCTATACCCAATTCCAGGGCTGTATTAATAATTTCGTCCCTTGTTTTTATATCAACATTTGCCATACGCATACATCCCAGTGCTACTGCGGATGCAGTCATATCACCGATTCTTACTTTTTTCATCGTGTCAGTTCCTTGTTAAAAAATCATATATTCTTTGTTTATAATCAGACGCTTCATCATAAACCGCATGTCCGTAATCTGTATACATATAAATCCGGGCATTTGGAATTTTTTCTGCAATATCGTATGAGCTTTGAGCAGTTACAACATTATCATTTTCCGCACCTAAAACAAGTACGGGATTTTTAATTTTTTCAATCTTATCATAAACATCAAATCCGAAACAGGATTTTGAAACATTGATAAATTTCACTAATTCTTCATCTGATACTTCCCTGTACATTTCCATTATAAGTTTTTTGAACTTTGAAAGAAATTTTTTCCAAAAAATTGTATCAACCATATTTTCCGCAAGCCCATATGATTTTTTAAGCTCAGCAAGCTTACACCAATTACATAAAACGTAATGTATGGTTTCATTTTCACAAGCAAGAGTTGAACCCAAAACTATTTTATCAATCACATCCGGGTGATTTAATGCAAGGCATTGAGCAATCATACCGCCCTGTGAAAATCCGCAGATTGAAACTTTATGCAAATTCAAATTACATATTGCATCATAAATATCTTCGGCATTATCTTCAATCGTGAAATTTTCCGGGTAATTATCTCTCCTGTCAAAAAAATAGACCGTAAAATCTTCACCAAAAATTTTATATGTATTTTTAATTCCCTGTGCGGATTCTAATGGACTTTTTAATGAAATCCCGGGAATGAAAATCAGATTTTTCTTACCGTTTCCGAATTTCATATATCTAATCGAAAAATTATCGGTATTTAATACTTTAACTAAATCGTTTTCCATTTATTTTCTCCGTAATATATTACCGCATAAAAAGATTTCCGCCGTTACAGTCAACTGCAACAGTCAGAGGGAAATCCGAAAACTCTAATTTTTTTACAGACTCACATCCCAAATCATCAAATGCGATAACTTCACAGGATTTAATGCACTTTGCCGCCAAAGCTCCGGCACCGCCTATCGCACAAAAATAAACCGCTTTGTTTCGCACTATTGCGTCACATACAGCTTTTTTTCTTCCGCCCTTTCCTATCATTGCGGCTAAACCCATATCAAGAAGTCCGGTGGCAAAGCTATCCATTCTCCCGGATGTTGTAGGACCGCAACTGCCGATTGGCAGATTTTCCGGCGCAGGTGTGGGACCTGCATAATAAATACAGGCACCGTCTATATCAAAGGGCAGAGCTTCGTTCTTTTCAATCAGCTCAAAAATTCGTTTATGAGCCGCATCCCTTGCAGTATAAACCGTACCTGACAAATACACCCTGTCCCCTGCTTTGAGGACGGGTGCATTTGATTTTATATCTTTTGTATTTAAATAATATTCAGACATATTATTCTTCAGTCTTTTCTTTCTTAGAAGTCTTCTTCTGAGCTGTTTTTTTAGAAGCGGTTTTCTTTGAGGAGGAAATTTCCTTTTTCAGCTTTTCAATTTCCTTATTTTTAGCTTCAATACTCTTTTTAAGGCTTGTTATTTCATCCTTGCAATCTTTAATTTCACGGACTTTGCCTGCAAGAATATTTTTATTCTCAACAATTTCAGTCTGAAGCCCGACAATATAATTAATTACTTCCTCACGCTTAAAACCGCCGAAAACTGCATTTTTAAAAATAATTTCCTTGCTCATATTATTTCTTTAATTTGACAGCTGCTTTTGCCTTAGAAACAATATTAGCGGCATCAAGACCGTAAACACTGAGCATTTCCTTTGCGGGACCTGAACCGCCGAACTTGTCTTCAACACCTACACGGAGAACCGGCACAGGAACAGTTTCACAAACAACCTCAGTAACTGCGGCACCGAGACCACCGATAATTGTAGCTTCCTCAGCGGTGACAATAGCACCGGTTGCCTTTGCAGAGTCAATTATAATATCACGGTCGATAGGCTTGATTGTGTGCATATTGATAACTCTTGCGCTGATACCTTCATTTGCAAGTAAATCCTTGGCAATTAAAGCTTCGCTGACCATAAGACCTGTTGCAATAATTGTAACATCGGTACCGTCAGCCATTTTAACACCCTTACCGATTTCAAACTTATAATCCGGAGCATTAAGACGAGGTAATGCAAGTCTGCCGAATCTGAGATAGAAAGGACCGTAAGTTTCGGCGGCGGCAAATACAGCAGCCTTTGTTTCAACATCATCACACGGGTTAATAATTGTCATACCGGGGATAGTTCTCATAAGAGCAATATCTTCACAGCACTGGTGGCTTGCACCGTCTTCACCTACTGAAATACCGGCGTGAGTTGCACCGATTTTAACATTGAGGTGGGGATATCCCAATGTGTTTCTTGCCTGTTCATAAGCTCTGCCTGCCGCAAACATTGCAAAGGAGCTTGCGAAAACCGTAAATCCTGTTGTGGATAAACCGGCGGCAACATCTATCATATTACATTCGGCAATTCCGCAATCAAAAAATCTGTCGGGGAATGCCTTTTTAAACATACCTGTTTTTGTAGCAGCGGCTAAGTCCGCATCAAGAACAATTACTTTATCATTTACTTCACCAAGCTCAACAAGTGATTTGCCGTATGCCTCACGAGTTGCCATTTTAATTACATCAGCCATTATTATGCCTCCTCAATCTGTGTTAATGCCGCATTTAATTCATTCATTGCGATTTCATACTGTTCATCACTTGGTGCGGCACCGTGCCATGAAACCTGGTCTTCCATAAAGGAAACGCCCTTACCTTTTGTACTCTTAGCAATAATTGCCGTGGGTTTACCTTTAAACTCCTTAGCCGCATTAAATGCCGCTTCAATTTCATCAAATGAGTGAGCACATATTTCAATTACATTCCAGCCGAAAGCCTTGAACTTTTCGGGGATGGGATAAGGTGAATTAACCTCTGCAACCGAACCGTCAATCTGTAAATTGTTATTATCAATAACAGCAACAAGATTGTCAAGTCCCTTGGCACTTGCAAACATTGCAGCCTCCCAAACCTGACCTTCCTGAATTTCGCCGTCGCCTAAAATTGTATAAGCTCTGAAAGACTTATTTGCAAGCTTAGCACCCAAAGCCATACCAACTGCTGTGGAAACACCCTGTCCCAATGAACCGGTACTCATATCAACACCGGGAGCCATTTTCATGCTGGGATGACCCTGTAAAATTGAACCGTTCTTTCTCAAAGTTTTTAATTCTTCCATAGGGAAAAATCCTTTGAGAGCAAGCACTGCATACAATGCAGGAGCAGTATGTCCCTTTGAAAGAACAAATCTGTCTCTGTCTTCATTTTTGGGATCCTTGGGGTCAACATTCATTTCATTAAAATACAGATATGTCAAAATATCTGCAATTGAAAGTGAACCGCCGGGATGGCCGGATTTTGCATTATAGATTTCATCAATAATGCTCATTCTGACTTTACATGCTTTGATTTTTAATTCTTTTTTTGCTGTCTGTTCCAAAATAGACACCTCCAAATTATTTGCAGCCTCCCATAAAGCTTATGAAGTAGTCGGGAAGCTCTGACTTAACTTCAATATATTCACCCGTTACCGGATGTATAAAACCTATTAAACCTGCGTGCAAGCATTGACCGATTAAATTTTTTTCCGGTTTTCCGTAAATCGGGTCACCTGCCACAGGATGTCCCAATGAGGACAAATGAACTCTTATCTGATGTGTCCTGCCCGTTTCAAGTTTAAGGCGGACATAGGAATATTTCGGAAATTCTTCTAAAACTTCGTAATGTGTTACGGCATTTTTTGAATTTTTTAATGTTATACACATTTTTTTGCGGTCATTGGGATTCCTTCCGATTGGTTTATCTATTGTTCCCGTCTGCTCTTTTAAGTGACCACAGACCATAGCTCTGTACTCACGCAGAAAGCTATGCTCTTTTATCTGTTCAGCTAAGCCGGAATGAGCTTTATCATTCTTTGCCACTATAAGCAAACCGCTGGTATCCTTATCAATTCTATGTACTATTCCCGGACGCAAAACTCCGTTAATTCCGGAAAGACTGTCTTTACAATGATATAACAAAGCGTTTACCAAAGTGCCGTCAGGATTACCCGGTGCAGGATGCACAACCATACCCTGCGGTTTATTTACAACAAGCAAATCGTTATCCTCATATCTTATGTCAAGAGGAATGTTTTGGGGTACTGCTTCAAGCTCCCTGGGCGGTTCAAGTAAGATAACAACCTCGTCGCCGATTTTCGGCTTAAAGCTTTTATCTTTAATTTCACCGTTTACAGTAAGCATTTTACCAGAAATACTTTTCTGAATAAAGCTTCGGGAAAAATCAGGATAATATTTTGCTATAAGCTTGTCCAAACGCAAACCGACATCAATACCGCAAACAGTAATTTTTATTTTATCCATCATTTTTCTTTTTCCTGAAATCAAGTATCGCATCAACAAATATCAGCATAGCACCAATACATATAAGGCAGTCTGCAAAATTAAAAATTGCAAAATCAACAAACAGAGTCTGGATAAAATCTATTACATATCCTCTCAGAATTCTGTCAATAAGATTACCCAATCCACCGGAAATTGCCAGAGTAATTCCGACATACATAAAACCGAATTTGATTTTTTTTGACATGAGAAGCACTATACCCACAACAATTATAACTGATGTTAAAATTGCAAGAAAGCTCACATGACCTGAAAAAATGCTGAATGATGCACCAGTATTTTCTGTATAATGCCAGCCTAAAAATTTCGGAATAAACACTATTG
Source organism: Acutalibacteraceae bacterium (assembly GCA_045642385.1). Taxonomy (GTDB): domain Bacteria; phylum Bacillota; class Clostridia; order Oscillospirales; family Acutalibacteraceae; genus RGIG2945. The sequence goes on along the minus strand of JAZUIT010000074.1, from coordinate 4,158 downwards.
TTCCTTTTCCGATTATGTTCTGCTGAACAATATATTTTGTAAGCTGATCAACAGCCGCCAAAAATATAATGGAAATCAAAGTAATAATTTGAATCATTTATTATTCTTACCGCCACCGAAAAAATCCGAAAAGTCATTATCCTTACTAAATGAATCAAAATTCACTTTAAAAGAACTTTCTTTAACCTCATTATCAGTTACAACATTTTCTTTTTCAAAGCTCGGAAGAGTGTTCAAGCCGGCAATATGGCTTTCATATAAATTTAATGCGTTTGTTTTAAAATCGGAAATATATTTTTTAGTAGCTTCAAGCTCATTTTTCTTCTTTTCCAATTCTTTTTCAATTTCGCTTACCTTTAATTTCGCATCGTTGACTGCGGAATTTACTATATTATCATGCTCGGATTGTGCATCTGCTAATATTTCAGCTTTCTTGTTTCCGGCTGCGGAAATAATTTCCTTTGCCTTTTCAATTGCTTTTTCTTCGATAAGCTTTACTTTCTGATTAACAACATCATCAGGTTTTTGAGCATTTTTATATTTTTGAAGTTTGTCGGCAAGCAATGTGATTTTTTCAACAAGCTCCTGCCGTTCGGCAAAGCTTTTCTCAATATCAATAGCAATTTCTTCAAGAAAAGCGTCAACTTCATCTGCTTTATATGTACCTTTTTTGGCAAAATCAAAGGTATGTGACCTTATCTGAGTTGGATTAATCATAAAATAACACCCCCGTTTAATCGAACAGAGTTACTCCTGAGCCGCCGCTTATCTCATCAAGAAGCTCACCCGTAAAAGGAATATTATGAGGAGTAAGTACAAAGGTTCTCATAGCAACTCTTTTAATCTGTCCGCCGTTTGCAAATGCTACACCGTAAAGAAAATCTATAATTCTGCGTGATTCTCTGTCCTCTGCATCCTCAAGATTTAAAATAACTATTTTCTTTTCATTAAGATTTGTAGCTACTGAGCCTACATCATCGAAACGAGAAAGCTTTGCAAAAACAACATGGGGCTTTGAAGTTGCAGTATTAAAATCAAGAACAGAAGAATTTTTTGAAGTATATGATACTCTGGGACTATTTGAAGGTTTAGCGGTTTTTTGAGAAAACCTTTCTTCTTTTTCGACACTTTTTTCATTTTCGGATTCAATTTCATCAGTTTCCACATCATCATAATACTCTTCCTCGGAAACCGTAAAGAAATCCTTTAATTTGTCCATTAATGCCATTTTTATATCCTCCTGAAAAATAATATTTAATATATCCTGTCACCGAATATGGCAGAACCGACTCTGACTAAATTAGAACCGCACTCAATAGCTGCGGCATAATCGGCAGACATACCTTGCGACAATACACTTATATCTATATTATCGCTTTTTTTGCTCTGAATGTCAAGGAATAATTTGTACATATTTTCAAAATATTGCTTACTTTTTTCAATATTTTCACAAATCGGCGGAATTGCCATCAAACCTTTAATTAAAATTCCGTCAAAAGTTTCTATTTCAGAAAAAATTTCATCAAATTCATCGGGCATAATTCCGAATTTATCCTGTTCTTTTCCTATATTAACTTCGAGTAAAATCTCCGTTTTTATTCCTTTTTGCAGGGAATATTTGGAAATTTCCTTAGTCACCTTAACACTGTCAACAGATTGAATACAGGATACCTCCCCCACAATCTGTTTTACCTTATTGGTTTGCAAATGACCTATCAGGTGTGATTCGCATTTATGAAGTTTATCTTTTTTTAAAAAAAACTCCTGAACCTTATTTTCACCGATTAAATCAATCCCGCAATTATCTATTGCATAATTTATAAATACAACATCAACAGTTTTGGTCACAGCCATAAGTTTGATTTCATCGGGATTTCTTCCGCTTTTTAAAGCCGCTTCGGCAATATTATTTCTGATAACCTTTAAATTTTCTCTTATATTTTCTTTTCGTTTCTCACTGTATGATTTTTCCGTCATATAAATCCTTCCCCCTGACAATCACGGAATCATATTGTCTGACATTTGATGTGTTTACCGCATCTTTTTCAGCTATTACAAAATCCTTTCCGGTATAAATAATATTAATTTTTCTGAATTTTACAATATTTCCTGTTCTGATAAATACACCTGTCTGACCGCTGATATTTCTCACCGCAGAAGTGGGAATTTTATATCCGGAACATTCCCTTAACACAAGCTGTGCGGATTCTTTTCGCATATTAATAATGCTTTCATCCATAAGGTTACATTTCATAATAATAACACATTTTCCGTTCTTTTCACCCTGTATTGACTCTACAACAGCTGTAACTTCATCAGTTGCAGTATAAGGGAAGCAAATTTTATATGATTCCTTTACCCTGATTTTATTTGCTGATTTTGTATCAATTACAGCTACAATATGCCAGTTAAATCCTGTTACAAGCTTACCCATTGCATTATCGGGTATAGGTAACGGCTTTGAATTTAATGCATTTTCCACATCTTTAACTTCAAGTGCAGAAAGCTTATTAATATCAATAGTTTTTTCGTATCCGTCAGAAGCACCCACATAATAGCCGGAATCTTCAGTTTTGATTTTTGTACAGTTTTTAGCCGAATCGGAAAGCTTTGACATTTCCAGTTTAGTATCCGATATAATTGTGTCAAACTTCATTTCACCGTTTATAAGTATATTTCGGCTGACAAGCTTATCACGGACCAAAGTGCCAACTTCGTTTATATCAATAACATTACCCGTTTCCGCCGTAGTCAAATATTTTAAAACCAATGAATCAATTTCATTATCAACAGAGCTGACATCAAGCTCATTGTAATTTTGATTTTTCTTGATATTTTCATACCGTTCCAAAGAATCGGCAAGCTTTAAATATTTCATATAATTTACGGCATCTTTTTCCTCCGGAAAAACCAAAGAAACATTATCACCGTTTGCAACCATAGCGGCATCCTTTGCAACAGATACATTTATACCGGTAGAATTATTTTTGATATAATCCTCTTCTCTGACAATAAAAACATCCATATCTATTGTGTCGGCAACTGTTTTTTCCATTACAAGATTGGTTTTTACCGCCTGATAATTAACTCGGACAACATCGTGGATAAAATCAAACACCACATAAATTGCAACAATTGCAACGACAACCCGTAAAATTGCTTTTTTATTTAACATTACTGTCCTCCACTATTTTACAAGCTTCAATAAAAATCTCATTAAAATTTCTGTTATCAATATAAATCCAATTGATTTTTTCGTTTTTCCTGAACCATGTCAGCTGTCTTTTGGCATATCTTCTTGTGGCTCTTTTAAGATTTTCAGTACATTCCTCTAATGTAAGGCGTCCGTCAAGATACGGTTTAATTTCTTTATATCCTATGGCTTGTCCCGCCGTATCAGGTGAAAACATTTTATAAAAGCTTTCGGCTTCTTGAATTAATCCCGCTTCCAGCATTTTATCGACCCTCAAATTTATTCTGTCATAGAGAATTTTCCTGTCATAAGTATTCAAACCGATATATGTGGGTAAATATTGTGACTTTTCTCTTTTTGACATTTCATCAAGTTGCGATTTTGTAATTCCCGAAGTTTCAAAGACCTCAATGGCTCTGATAATTCTTTTTAAATCATTCTTTTCTATTTTTAAAGCTGATGCTTCATCAATTCCTTTAAGATATTCATACATAGCCGCAGTACCGACTTTTTCTGCTTTATCAAAAAGTTTTTTTCTCAAATTTAAGTCGGTGTCAAATTCGGCTAATTTTATACCGTTCAAAAGTGTATCAATATATAACCCCGTACCCCCTGCAATTATGGGAAGCTTTCCTTTTGAGGTGATTTCCGCTATTGCTTCCTTTGCAAGCTTTACAAAGTCAGATACCGAAAACCTTTCGGCAGGTGACAAAAAATCTAAACAATAATGCTTTATTTCCTGCATTTCATCAACTGTGGGCTTAGCCGTTGCAATATTGAGATTTTTATAAATCTGCATTGAATCAGCTGAAATAATTTCACCGTTATACTTCTTCGCAAGCTCAACGGCAAGTGCGGTTTTACCGGATGCAGTGGGACCCACAACAGCTATAACAGGGATTGGCATTTAGAAATTCACCTACACTCTACCGAATAATTTTTCAATATCTCTCCTGCTCATTTCC
>JAZUIT010000073.1:0-2012 GCA_045642385.1 Acutalibacteraceae bacterium | reverse complement strand
GCCTCCCTGTTTTTTAACCGAGTTTTGTAAAAACACACAAAGGGGATAGGAAAAAAGCGGACAGAATCAATTTTGTTGTCCCGAAGATAATATATAGATATATCGAGGGGCAAAAAATTGATAGAAAAAAGTACAAAATCTTTTGACCTCTGTAATACTTTTTTCGGTCAGTTCGTTTTTTTGCATCCCCTTATTTTTTGTTTTCAGAATACAAATGCGCCGCCGATAGGTCTTATATTAAGTACATAGCAGGTGTTTTCGCCTAATAATTCTTCGATTTTTGTCTTATATTCATTTAACATATCGAGGGGTACAAATGCCTGAATTGTACCGGCAAAACCTCCTCCGTGAACTCTGAACGCACCTTTGCCCGCAAGTGTTTTTTCGGTTACGGCTAATGCAACTGCCAAAGGCTGCTGTGCCGAGTTTTTAAAGGTTGAAACATTCTGATTATACATAAATGATGAATAACCGCTGTTAGTCACTAGTTTTTTGAAGTTTTCGAAATCACCGGATTTTAAAGCGGCAACCTCTTTTTCGACTCTGATATTTTCTTCATAAAAATGTATTGCTCTTAAAACTGCTCTGTCGCCGAATTTTTCTCTGATTGCGGAAATGTTTGCCGAAAAATCTTCAAAGCTTACTTCACGAAGCACTTTTTTGCCGAAATAAGAAGCAACATTCTGCATCTCGGTACGCACAGCAGCATAATCATCTGTTAAATCCGCATGGTCGGCCTTTGTATCGACTATACACAGTGCGTGACCGCAGTCAGCAAAATCAAAAGGTATATTTTCGATTGTCGGATTTTCAGGATTTTCAAAATCTATGGTTATAAAGCTACCTACGGAACAGGCAGTCTGGTCCATAAGACCGCAAGGTTTACCGAAATACTCATTTTCCGCATACTGGGCAATTTTTGCAATTTCAACCGGTGAAATTTTACCGTCATTATAAAGGTGGTTAAGAATTGTGCCCAACAAAACCTCATAGGAAGCGGAAGAAGACATTCCCGAACCCTTTAAAACATCATTTACCGTAACAGCATTAAAACCGCCGATTTTATAACCCCACTTTACAAAACCCGCACAGACACCTCTTAAAAGTGCCTGTGAGGAGTCTTTTTCGCTTTCGTGAATACTTAAATCGGTAATATCTAAGGAATTTATTTTGTAGTTTTTTGATTTAACATTAATGATATTTGTACTGTTTTCGCTGACTGCGGCAACAGCATCCAAGTCAATACCTGCCGCAAGTACCTTTCCGTGGTTGTGGTCGGTATGATTTCCGCCAACCTCTGTTCTGCCGGGAGCGGAGAAAAATTTTATTTCATCACTTTTTGTAAAAAACTCTGCATAATCATCAAGGAGTGATGCATAACGCTTCTTTTGAACATCAACCTTTTCATCGGTAATATATATTTTTTTTAACTGTGAATTATATTCACCTGCGAGTATTTTTTCTTTTAAATTCAAATTAATCACTATCCTTGTTTTTCTGTTTTACCGTACTTGATTTCTTGAAAATAATACCCATAAAAAGAGTAGCAAGACCGGAAAATACAAGCAATAATATAATGGGTAAAAAGAATGAGAAAGAAAACGGGTCAAACACATTGCCGCCGGCTATAGCATAAGCAACAATTCGGGGCATAAGACCTGCTATTGAAATTAACAGATACAAAGGAATATTGAAATGCATCGAGCCGCAAAGCTGGCTTACGGTATTTAAAGGGAAATAGGGTACAGCACGAAATGCAAACAATAACCAGGGATTTATTCCCTTGTTTTCTATAACATCCTTAATATTCTCTGATTTTTTCAATATCTTCGTAACATATCCGGAACCCAGAGCAACACCCCACAGATATTTTATGGATATCCAGATAAGTGAACCGATTATATTGATAACAACTGCCTGGAATTTTGGCAATACCATACCTGATATAAGACAAAGAGCTGAAAACGGGATAAAGGGTATTACGCTTTTCAGACAGAAAAGCAGAATTATTG
>JAZUIT010000072.1:0-6042 GCA_045642385.1 Acutalibacteraceae bacterium | reverse complement strand
TCCGGTAAATCATAGTAAAAATCACTTTTGTTCATAAACTCTACACCTTTTACAAAAATCAATTGACATCTTTAATGACAAATGATAAAATAAACTGTATATATTATATTGCAGTTTTTGTAATTTTGCAACTGTTTGGAGGTAACTGTTATGAAAAAATTTAATGTAGGTATTATCGGGGCAACAGGTATGGTAGGTCAAAGGTTTGCCACACTTTTGGAAAATCACCCATGGTTTGAGGTTAAGGTTTTAGCCGCCAGTCCCCGTTCAAAGGGTAAAACATATAAGGAAGCTATCGGCAGTCGCTGGTGTATGGATAAGCCAATGCCCAAGGCTATGGAAAATCTTGTAATTAAAGATGCCACAGCAGATATTGAGGAAATTGCTTCAACGGTTGATTTTGTTTTCTGTGCCGTTGATATGAAAAAGGATGAAATCAAGTCCTTGGAAGAAGCTTATGCAAAGGCAGAATGTCCCGTAATTTCCAACAATAGTGCTAACCGTTTTACAAAGGATGTTCCGATGATTGTTCCGGAGTTAAACGCCGACCATTCTAAGATTATCGAAGCTCAGAGAAAGCGCTTAGGTACAAAGAGGGGCTTTATTGCCGTTAAGTCAAACTGTTCATTACAGAGCTATGTTCCGGCATTGTTCCCCCTTGACAAATTCGGTGTTAAGGATGTACTTGTTTGTACATATCAGGCTATCTCCGGCGCAGGCAAAACCTTTGAAACATGGCCGGATATGCTCGACAATGTTATCCCCTATATCGGCGGCGAGGAAGAAAAATCCGAGAAAGAGCCCCTTAAAATCTGGGGTAAAGTCGAGGGTGACGAAATTGTTCCTGCCACAAGACCCAACTTTACGGCTCAGTGTTTGAGAGTCCCCGTTTCCAACGGTCACATGGGTGCTGTTTTCGTAAGATTTGAAAACAAACCCTCCAAGGAGGAAATTCTCGATATCTGGAAGAATTTCAGCGGCGAAGCTCAGAGATTAGAGTTACCCTCAGCTCCCAAACAGTTCCTCAATTACTTTGAAGAGGACAATATGCCTCAGACAAAGCTTAACCGTATGCTTGAAAACGGTATGGCTGTTTCAATCGGTCGTTTAAGAGAGGACACACAGTATGACTATAAATTTGTATGCCTTTCCCATAACACATTAAGAGGTGCCGCAGGCGGCGCTGTATTAATGGCTGAATTGCTTTGCAAGCAGGGCTATATTGATTGATAAGAGGTAAATTTTGATGGTTAAAATATTATTAAGCGGTTGCTTCGGTCATATGGGTAAGGTTATTACCGAATGTGTGAACGAGCGTGACGATTGCAGGATTGTTGCAGGTATCGACATTAACAATGAAGAATCCGCAAGCTTTCCCGTATATAAATCACCCGACGAATTTCCCGGTAAAGCGGATGTGATTATAGATTTTTCACATCCAAATGCACTTTCCGGTTTACTTCAATATGCCAAAAAGAATAACTGCCCTATTGTCATCGCAACAACGGGTTTAAGCGATTTACAGCGTGAGGAAATTGAGGAAGCCTCAAAGGAAATTCCCGTTTTCTTCACATTCAATATGTCTTTGGGTGTTAATCTGTTAAGCGAGCTGGCGCAGAAAGCCGTTAAGGTTTTAGGTCAGGGTTTTGATGTGGAGTTTGTTGAAATGCACCACAATCAGAAAATTGACGCACCCAGCGGCACAGCATTAATGCTTGCCGATTCAATTAAGTCAGCTATGGACACTGACCCCGAATATGTATATTCAAGACAGGAAAAAAGAGAAAAACGCAGTAAAAATGAAATTGGCATACATTCCGTCCGTGGCGGCACTATTGTAGGCGAACACGAAATAATTTTTGCAGGCAAAGATGAAGTTATAAAGCTTTCACACTCTGCGGCTTCAAAACAGGTTTTTGCCGTTGGTGCAATTAATGCCGGTGTTTATTTGGCAGGCAAAGCTCCCGGTCTTTATACTATGAGTGACCTTGTAAGTGAAAAATAAGGAGTTGTAAAATTGAAAAAAATTATAAGTCTGTTTTTATGCTTACTTGTTATTATGAGTTCTGTCTGCGTTTCTGCTTCGGCAATTACACCGGATGAATGGGAAACCTACTGGAACACAGACACGGAAATTGAATACGGCATTTTAATGTCTCCCGGCAGTGACGAAAGTCAGAGAAATTTCTGTTGGTACTCCCCTGCCGACTCCGGAAAATGCAGAGTTTTAATCGGTACAAAAGAGAATTTAAGCGATGCAAAAACCTTTTACGGTACAACGGTTGAAAATATTCAGAAAGATACCACCAACAGAGTAACTGTTACAAACTTACAGTTCGATACTACATATTATTATAAGTGTGTAACCGACAAAACAGAGTCCACTGTCCGTTCCTTTAAAACTGCAACAAAAGGTTCATTTTCCGCAATTTATGTTACGGACATTCATTTAAGCGAAGAAAGCAAAAGAGGCAAGGATACCGGAGGCGGTACTGATATAGTTAAAGAGCAATCTTATAAATTAGGTCAGGTTTACGATGCCGCTTTAAGTAAAAATCCTGATATTTCTCTCGTGCTTTCAGGCGGTGACCAGGCTTCAAACGGTTTCAGAGAAGAATACATAGGTCTTACTGCTCCTAAATCCTCATTCGGTATGAGCTTTGCTCCCTGTTTCGGTAATCATGACAGGAAAAATGTTGACTATAAATATTTTGTAAACAATCCAAATGAAGATTTCAGTGCAAAAATCAGGTCTTATGCCGCAAGTGATTATTGGTATGTTTACGATAACGCTCTTTTCATTGTGCTTGACTCCAACAGTGCGAATATGAAAAACCACTACAATATAACCAAAAAGGCTGTGGAAGCTAATCCGGATATTAAATGGCGTGTAATGATTTTTCACAATGACTTATACGGCAACAGAAAAGACGGCAGAACTCGGGAAGCCAAGCTTTTGGATTTAATGTACGGTCCGATTATCGACCAATTCCGGATTGACCTTGTTATGATGGGACATTCACACTATTATTCGGTTTCCGATGTAATTTTCCATAATCAGTCCGTGCAGGATACAGCAAAAAATTCCGTGCTTTATAACCCTGCCGGCAGCGTGTATTTTGTTTCCGGTTCAATTAACAGACCTGTTGTCTACAAGGATAATGTTCCGATAGGTGAGCATATTGGCTTTACATATCTTCCCCGGTATACGGCTACAATTTACAATATTCTTGACTTTACGGATGACGAAATTAAAATCAGTTCCTACACACTTGAAAAAGGTGATTGCTTCAACACTCTGACAATACGCAAATCTGACCGTCAGGGCGGACATAAGCAGTCCGGTGAAACACCTTTCAAACACCTTTTATATTTCATTGAAGCTGTCTATCAGTTCTTTGAGAATTTTTCATACTACTTCACAGTAAAAAAATTCTGCGACAACATCACTCTGTGGGAATATGCTTTCAGATAATTAAATACATACAAATAACTCCCTGACTTACGGTTATCAGGGAGTTATTTATTTTGTAAAACTATAATTTTTCGCACCTCACCGTTACCCTTGACGCACCGCCCAGGGTACAGGTAAACAATGTTAAACCGAAGTTGCCGGTTTTCATTTCTTTTGAAGCATAAGGGTCCATAATCAAAACCTCGGAGACCTTATATTTAAATTCATTTTTCACCGTGTCAATAAAAATCACTTCATCCCCTACCGACAGTTCTTTAAGTCTGCCGAAATGGTAATAAAAATTATGGGAACAGATTATCATATTATTAAGATATACGCTGCCGTAATACCTGCACGGTGTATATCTTAAATGGTCAAGACTCCATTCGTTTTGAACGGGAAATTCAAGATTTAATGACGGAATATAAAGCGTTCCTATACATTCAAGACCGTCGATGTTTTTTACGGGCATTTTTATATGAGGATTGAGCATATATTCGGGGTATTTTTTTGTTTCGGAATTTACATCAACTTTACTCAACTGCTGTAATGTATTTTCCGATGTTATCTTTGCTCGCATTGTTGCAAAAATATTATACCCGACTATACCGAGGGCAGCAATAATAAACACCAACCCGACAGAAATTAAAGCTTTACTCTTTTTCTTCATTTTCTTCTCTCCTGCGGCAAACAACACCGAAAATGATAAACAGAAGTCCCACAGCTATCAACGGACATACGGGCCACCACAGCTGACCGGTCTGAGGTAATTTTTCTCCGTTGTTATTATGTTCATCATATTTTGTGGTTATAATTTCGGTGGTTTTTTCTGTTTTATCCTCAGGATTAATTATTTCGGACTTAGGTCGTGCGGTAATATTATATGTAAGCTTTCCGTTTTCATCAAACGAGGGCAACTGTGCAATAAACGGTGTTACCTTTCCGTTTTTTAATGTTTCGCCCACAATAAGATATACGCCCTCATTCAAATCGAAAAAAACAGCTTTGCCGTTTGCATCAGTTATTTTTTCAGAAACGGATTTTATATTATTTCTTTCTGCAAATAATTTTAGCTTTTGAGCAATATCATTCTGATTGTATTCATTGAAATCTATTCCTGCGTTTTTAAAATCATCAGTAAAACTATAATCGGAATTTTCAACCGTTGCAACATAATATATTTTAAAAGCTACATCCCGAATGGCTTTATCTTCATTTTTTAAAACAACCGTGATGCTCGAAGATACTGCAATTACGGGCAGCATAATTGTCGAAATCAATACAAGGCATACTGACAAAGCGAGAATTTTATTCATCATCTTTTTCATTTTTAATCACCTGCCGTGCCTTTCTTTTTTTATCTTTTATAAGTATTACTACCAAAACAACAAGTAAAATAGGAACAGCCAACATAGGTGCCACCATAAGTGAACCCATTTTAACGGCATCCGAGGTTACCTTTACGGAGCTTGAAGATTGAGAATCACCGGTTATCCGGTGTCCACGCACCAAAATACGGTGGGTGTTAATTCCATAAGGTGTACAGGTAACGAGAGTGCATAAATCTTCGCCCTCAACTATTTCAAGAGCTTCGGATTTTTCCGGCTTTACAATTATAATCTGATCAATTTCGTATGTCAGGGTTCTGTCAAGAACACTTAAAATAAATGTGTCCCCCACTTCAAGCTTATCCAAATCCGTAAAAAGCTTTGCGCTGGGAAGACCCCTGTGTCCCGACATAACACAGTGAGTATTTTTACCGCCTGCGGGCAGAGAAGTCCAATCAAGATGACCTGCGGCAACCTGTAAAATACCTTTTTCTGTACCGTGATAAATAGGTAATGTAACCTTAATTTTGGGAATATCAATATATCCCATCATTCCCGTTCCGCTAACATCAAGCAGATTTTTATACTGTGATTTTTCATTTGCTGACGGGATATAAAGATTACTTCTGTTAAGAATATTTTTATTATATTTATCGACTTCTTTCCAAATATCCGATAAATCATTTTTACTTAAATTTGAAACATCCTCAATATAGGATTTTATGGCTTTTGTCTGGTGAATTGAGTTCCAGAAATTTGATGCAGAGGGATAGATAAGCAAACCAAGCCCTGCCAAAAGCAGAACTATTAATAATATTGTAGAAACTTTACCTTTTTTCTTGCTTTTCATAGGTTTACCTTCTTTTCTCCCACCGCTGAGCTGTAAGAAGCTCAAAGGCTCCTTACAGCTCCTGATTTAATTAATGCTTAAAAGTAAATATTAATTATTCGGCAACTTCTGATTTCATTCTCTTCTTTGTGATAAGCAGGATTGCGGCACCTGCAACGAGAACAGAACCTGCACCGTAGAATATCTTTGTACCGATACCACCGGTTTCGGGAAGGATAGCACCCTTGCGGTTGTTGTAAATATCACCTGTAAGTATACCGGTATCAACAGCACCTGAGAATTTATCGCCGCCACCTAAATCCGTAAGAGTGGGTTCATCAGATTCTTCATCATGTGTTGCTGTAACTGTGAACAAAAGGTCTTCCATCTTTGCATAACCCTCGGGAACGGTTGTTTCAACAAGCTTATAG
>JAZUIT010000071.1:0-4690 GCA_045642385.1 Acutalibacteraceae bacterium | reverse complement strand
GCAAATGTAATTGCCGAAACCGTAGGTATTGAACGGGTTATTTCTGATGTTTTGCCGGGTGATAAGGCGAATGTTATTGAAACTTTAAAAGCTGATAAAAAAACCGTCACCATGGTGGGTGACGGTATAAATGACGCTCCTGCATTGACAGTTGCCGATATAGGAATTTCGGTTAAGCACGGAACAGATATTGCGATAAATTCCTCCGATATTGTTCTGATGAACGAGGATTTAAATACTTTAAAGAAAGCCATGGATTTAAGCGGAAGAACAATAAAAATTATCAAAGAAAATCTGTTCTGGGCGTTGATTTATAATTCAATTTGTATTCCTGTTGCGGCAGGTGTGCTTTATGCTTTCGGGGGCTTTCTGCTAAATCCCATGATAGCCGCATTGGCTATGTCATTTTCATCTATAAGTGTTGTGCTTAATTCATTGAGGCTGAGAAAGTGAGATTTTTCAGTGAGGAGTTAGGTGTTGAGGGTGGGCAAAGCCCACGCCCATTACGAATTAAAACTGAATTTTTCTTTAATCTCATTAGCTCTGCCGCAGGACAATCTGCCCTCCGGACATTTGCCCGTGGTGTAACAGCTGGGTCCGAAATGTTTAAACACCATGGGTGACAGCTTACGCAGGGTGTCAAGCATTTCATTTGCATAAATTTGGATTTCCCACTGAGCTCTTGTGCAGGTTCTCAGTTTAAAGAATAACAGCAATTCTCTTGCATTCATTGTAAGGACAATATCCAATGTGTTACCGGCTAACAGCAGGTATGTAAGTGTGCTGTCGCATACATTAAGTGCCTTGAATTTATTATATATTTGGACATTTTTTTCGAAAGCGCTTTTATAGATTGCAAGCATTTTTTCGTCAGCCTTAACAGTGTCGGGGATAATGTAGCTTTCCCTGTCAGAGGCGTTTATGTTTGGAATTTCCAATGACTGCATCCTGTGCCTTGAAAAATGTGTAATAGTGGCAAGGGAAACTCTGTTAATTCTGAAAGTGAAATTTGCCGCTTCCAAAGCTCTCGGTCTTGAACAGTTGATAACAGCTTCAATTATCTTTGAGCGCATTTTATTGTCAGCAATTATTTTTTCAACCTGAGCTGTGGGAATTTGCTTTTCTGTAACAAGTGCCGCCCTTGCTATGAGCTTATCAAAATCCTGAGTATAACCTAAAAGCTCTGTTAAATTATCGGACTGTGAGTTTTCGGCATCTATAAAGCTTAAATCAATTTCATCACAAAGCAGAGGTTTTCTGTTCTCAAAATCAGCCATAATTCCGGGGGTTAATTTTTCGGCTTGTTCGGCTAACTGTTTACCCAAATTATAAATTTCCGGATATTTTGCACCTCTGCCATGAAGCATACCGTGGAGAACATGGAGAAATTCCCTTGCATTAAGGGAACATATAAAGTTACTTCTGAAACAGTAGGGAAGTACAAAACGGGCATCCTCTTTGGGAATACCGTTATCCGTCAATTCCTGATAAATTTTGAAAAGACCGTCAATGTGGGCGGTAAATTCATCCTTTAATGTGTCGTTTTCAAAGTCGGGAGTATAGTAACCGACCTCACCGAAATCCACATATCTTCTTGATTTAACGGTAAAGGAAGCTAACCTGTATTCAATCATAAACTGCTCAACCGTAACAGAAACATTTTCAAAAACAATGTTGTAATATGCGTGTTCAACTGTGGAATTATGCCCGGATTTTGTAACCTTGTTGATAAGAGAAGCATTTTTCTCTTTATCCTGAGATTTTGCCCATATTTCCATGGCACTGCCTGCCTGAGTGGAAATTCTGCCGCCTGCGGCACATACTTTTTCATCCGTATCGGACAAACCTATAATTATAGCTTTTGAACCGCCGTTTTCAATATAATCCATATTATTCCTCCAGTACATATTTTCACTATGATTTTAGCATATATTAAAAATTTTTTCAAGAATAATATTGACAAAAGATAATGAAAGTTGTATAATTTCTAATTGTCGAGACAATACTCGTATGCCGGTGTGGCGGAATAGGCAGACGCAAGGGACTTAAAATCCCTCGCTGGCAACAGTGTACCGGTTCAAGTCCGGTCACCGGCACCAAAGCATTTAAACCTGAACATTTTGTCAATCGGTGAAATGTTCGGGTTTGTTGTTTATTACTGATCAGTTACATAGCTGATTGCATTCTTTAAAAAATATAAAAACCAAATATAAGAACGGAGAATGATTTATGAAAAAATTTATTAACAAGATTGAAGATGTGGAAAACGAAATGATTCAAGGCTTAATTAAAGCTCATTCGGATAAAATATGCAAGCTTGATTGCGGAAATGTTATAGTCAGAAAAAACCAAAAAGAAGGCAAGGTTGCAATTATTACAGGTGGCGGCAGCGGACATGAGCCGTCATTCGGCGGTTATGTCGGTACCGGTATGCTTGATGCCGCTGTTGCAGGTGCGATTTACACATCTCCTGCCGCCGATATTATTTACGAGGGAATCAAAGCTGTATCCACCGACAAGGGTGTACTTATGATACCCATGAACTACACGGGCGACATTATGAATTTTGAAATGGCGGCTGAAATGGCTGATATGGAAGGTATTAAAACTGATATGGTTGTGACAAACGATGATGTTGCCGTTGACAATAGTCTTTATACCGTGGGCAGGCGCGGTGTTGCAGGTACTGTGCTTGTACACAAGATTGCGGGTGCAATGGCAGAAACAGGCGCTTCACTTGAAGAAGTGAAGACAGTTGCACAGAAAGTTATTGACAATGTTCGTACAATGGGTGTTGCAATTAACCCCAGCACAATTCCCTCCGCCGGTAAACCCGGTTTCGAGCTTGCAGATGACGAAATGGAGGTCGGTATCGGTATTCACGGTGAGCCCGGTGTTTACAGAGATACTCTCAAATCCGCCGATAAAATTGCCGATGTGCTTCTCGATAAAATTCTTGCAGACATTGACTATTCCGACAGCGAGGTTGCTGTTATGGTTAACGGCTCCGGCGGAACACCTCTTATGGAATTGTATCTTATCAACAATCATGTTCACGATGTTCTGACTGGAAAGGGAATAAAAATTCACAAAACTCTTGTGGGTAACTATATGACCTCAATCGAGCAGGAGGGATTTTCTCTCACCCTGCTTAAACTTGATGAGCAGCTCAAGGAGCTTCTCAATGCTCCTGCGGACACGACTGCTTACAAGGCATAAGGAGAAAGTATTATGAATACGGAGAAAATTATTCAGATTATTTTAAAAATGAGTCACCGTATGGAGCAGGAAAAACAGTTTTTGACTGACCTTGATAATGCCATAGCCGACGGCGACCACGGAATAAATATGGCACGGGGATTTTCGGCGGTTGAAACAAAAATCGCTGACTTCGGTGAAAAGGATATAGGAACAGTTTTGAAAACTGCGGGAATGACTCTTGTTTCTGCGGTAGCAGGTTCGGCAGGACCTCTTTACGGAACAGCTTTTATGCGGTCCGGTATGGTGATGAACGGAAAAACCGAAATGATTGTTTCTGATTTTATCGACTGTTTAAAAGCGGCTGTTGAAGGTGTTATGCAGCGTGGCAAAGCTGTTCGGGGTGAAAAGACTATGCTTGATGCAATGATTCCCGCTCTTGAAGCTATGGAGAAGGCTGTTGCTGACGGGCTTACCGATAAAGAAGTAATCCGTTGCGGTGTTGAAGCCGCACAAAATGGTGTTGAATTTACCAAAACCATTGCCGCAACTAAGGGCAGAGCAAGTTATATCGGGGAAAGAAGTATCGGACATCAGGATCCGGGTGCAACATCATTTACATATATGCTTGAAGAGGTTGCCAATTCATTGTAAAAATATACTAATAGAATAAATTTATGGGCTGTTGCAGATTTTGACATTTGCGACAGCCCAAAGCAGTTAAGAAAATGTTTGTTTCTGTTTTACCGGGATGTTTATTTTTATGATAGGCGATTTGCTTATACTGATGATTTTTTAGTATGTGATAATTTTGTGTAGCAGTTGGGATAAATCGTAAAGCGTTAGAAAAAGCATTAGAAAACTTGGAAAAAGCAAAAAAAGAAATCCTTTATACCAAACAAAAATGTTGATATATAAAGGATTTCAGCTGGTTGCGGAGATAGGATTTGAACCTACGACCTCCGGGTTATGAGCCCGACGAGCTACCGAACTGCTCTACTCCGCGATATGCAATTTTCCTGAGAACACAAATATTATACCACAAAAACAAATAATGTCAACCCGTTTTTTGAAAATAATTTGATTTTTCCAAACAATTAATAAACATTAAAAATTTTTATAAAAACATAAACAAACGTGGTGTAAGTTTAGTTGAAGCAATAGTTGCAATCGCAATTATTTCGGGTGTTACTGCTTCCGCTATTACAGTTACTATGTATTCAAACAGTGTATATAACGACAGTTTGGACCGTTTCAAGGCTCGTGTTGAAGCGGATAATGCACTTGCATCTTTTCAGTATTCAGAAAATAAGACAGAATTTAAGAATTCGCTCAAAGCGGCGGGATTTCAGCTTAACGATAACGGCGATTATATTGCAGACGCCTATTATTTTAACGATATAAAGATTTCAAGGGCAAATAACAGTGTTGAATTTCGTGACCGTAATGAAAACACTATTATAACCGTTGCTGATTTTACTGATGCCGAAAT
>JAZUIT010000070.1:0-3795 GCA_045642385.1 Acutalibacteraceae bacterium | reverse complement strand
ACAGCTTAAAGATATTACGAATACCTTAGGTATAATTTACAGCAAAATCGTAAAAATCACCGGAGAAACACCCGATGCAAACAGGGATTACGATTTGTTTACCGCAATTCCCGAACTTGATACGGTTTTACCTGAGATTGTAAAAAAACTTGAACAGTTAGCGGATTTCAGCGAAAAGATTTCAGGCTCAAAGGGTGGATCAAACGCACAAATTATGCGTAAGAGCGCCGTTACCATCAATCAGATGTTAAAGGTAAAATACGAAGCGCATAAAAAACTTTCGGCATTTTACGATAATTATTCGAGCCTTTGCTCGTGGCTTTACGAGATGCAGAATATGGCACTTGATATTGACACTGTTCTGTTAACATCTCCCGAAAAACAGTTTGAAACGGGCAAAAAGAATTTTTGGGATAAAATAAGTTTTTCTGTTCTCCGTTTGCTTTCTACCTATGCGACAGATTATCAGATAAAAAAAGAAAATACAGATGAACTTGTTTTATGGACGAATTGGGGCAGAGATCAAATAACCCTCCTCGAAAATTTAATTACAAATGATTTTACGCCTAAAACAGGCATTGATGTACAGTTGAAAATAACATCAACCACCCTTGTCCAAGCAGGTCTTGCAGGTTACGGTCCCGACTTTCAGTTGAATGTTGCGAGAACCGACCCGTTAAACTATGCGATGAGAGGACTTTTATACGATTTATCAAAGTTTGACGATTATAACGAAATTATCAAACGGTTCAGCAAAACGGCTACCGAGCCGAATAAGTACGGCGGCGGTGTGTACGGACTGCCGAGTACCGAAACATTCAATATGCTTTTTGTCCGTACCGATATTTTTGATGAATTAAAACTTAAAATTCCGAAAACTTGGCAGGAGTTTATTGATGTTGCCAAGATAATAAAACTAAATAATATGGATTGCGGTATGACATCTGACGGTATGATGTTTTTAACTCAAATGGGAGTTTCACCGTATAACGAAGACCATACTGCAACAAATCTGATGTCTTCGGGTGCAGTAGAGGCATACAGATTTATGACGGATTTTTATACCAAATATAAATTCCCCGTAACATTCAGCTTTTTCAACCGTTTCAGAACAGGTCTTATGCCGATGGCAATAGTACCCTATTCGGAAAATGCGACTCTGCGTGCCGCTGCACCTGAAATCAACGGAAAATGGCGAATGGTAGAAGTCCCCGGATTTGAACAAGAAGACGGTACAGTTTACAATGCCGTCAACGGCGGGGGAAATGCGTGTATCATCTTAGATTGGTCTGAAAAGAAAGACGATGCATGGGAATTTCTTAAATGGTGGACATCAGAGGACATTCAGTACAGATTTTCGGTTAACATTGAATCCATACTCGGTGCATCGGGAAGATACGATTCCGCAAATCTTAATGCCGTGTTCAGACTTGGCTGGGATAAAAACACCTTAAACAGCTTAAAGGGTCAGTTTGAGAAGGTCGTAAACCTGCCCGAAGTACCCGGAAGCTATTATGTAGCCCGTTCAACCCAGCAGGTATTCTGGAATGTTGTAAATAACGGACAGAATGTTGAAGATATGCTTAAAAAGTGGATTCCCGAGGCGGATGATGAAATTTTACGCAAAACAGAGGAGTATACCAATAATCGTTAAGTGAGGGAAGTAATGTGAAAACGCAAAAAAGAAAAAGTATCAGTAAATGGAGTATGCGTGATAAGGTTATTTTAACCTGTATGATGCTTCCTTTCAGTACGGTATTTGTTTTGTTTATGGTTGTGCCGGTTTTTTCATCGCTGGTACTGAGCTTTACAAAATACGATATGATAAACACACCCGTGTTTAACGGATTGCAAAACTATTTCAGAATGTTTATTAAAGATAAGGTTTTTATGATTTCAATAAAAAATACCCTGTCTTTTGCGGTAGTAACCGGTCCTCTCGGTTTTATGCTTTCTTTTTTGCTTGCATGGATGATAAATGAATTGGGACCAAGGACCAGAACGGCTCTCTCATTTTTGTTTTATTCTCCTGCACTTGTAGGAAATGTATATTTTATTTGGCAGATTATGTTCAGCGGTGACAGCTACGGTTATGTCAACAGCCTTTTACTCTCGATGAATTTGATTTCCGACCCGATACAGTGGTTTAACGATGCGAATTACTCAATGAAGCTCGTAATAATAGTCCAACTTTGGATGAGTATGGGTGTATCGTTCCTTGCTAATATATCCGGACTTCAAAACACCGATGTTTCACTTTATGAAGCCGGCTCGATTGACGGTATCCGTAACAGATGGCAGGAATTGTGGTACATAACACTGCCGTCCATGAGTAATATTTTGTTATTCAGTGCGGTAATGCAGATTCAATCGGCTTTTTCAGTCAGCAGTATTGCTACAACTCTTACGGGATTTCCGAGCGTTAATTATTCAACGCATACCATTGTTACGCATTTATCCGATGTTTCGGGAACACGCTTTGAAATGGGGTATGCCGCCGCAATTTCGGTTTTCCTGTTTGTATTGATGGCGATTACAAGAGTTGTTATCGGAAAGCTAATTGATTCGACCGGAAAGTGAGGACGGATATGAAAAGATATGTAGCACGGTATAAGCGTTTCACACGGTCAAGATTCGGCAATTTCTTTTATTCATTTATTTTGATTGTCGCAGGATTGTTTACAATCATTCCCCTTATATATTCTATAATCACTTCTTTTAAGCCGCTTGATGAATTGTTGGCATTTCCGCCTAAATTTTTTGTTGTAAGACCGACCTTTAAGAATTACATAGCCCTTCCGGAATTGCTCTCTAACCTCCAAGTTCCGCTCAGCCGTTATGTTGTAAATACATTTTTTGTGACGGTAAGTATTACCGTTTTGCAGGTTTTTGTATCTTCGATGGCGGCTTATGTAATGTGTCAGGTTAAGAACATTATAACAAAAATATTCTTTGCATTGGTTCAGTTTGCCCTGCTTTACAATGCAACCACACTCGAAGTTCCGCAGTATCTTATCTTTTGTAAAATCGGTATTTTAGATACATTCTGGGCATATATACTTCCCGCACTCGCAAGTACAATGGGCGTATTTTTGATTAAACAGTTTATGGAATCAAGTATTCCTACGGCTCTTATTGAAGCGGCACATATCGACGGTGCCGATGCCCACACGATTTTTTGGCAGATAGTAATGCCGCTTGCAAAGTCATCGTGGCTGACGCTCACCCTTTTCAGTTTCCAAGGAGCATGGGCGGCAACGGGCGGAAACCTGATTTTTTCAGAGGAACTTAAAACATTGCCGAGTGTTATGGGGTCGGTTGTGTCGAGCGGACTTGCCCGTTCGGGCAGTGCAATGGCAGTAACCGTTCTTATGATGATACCGCCGATTACAATATATATGCTCACGCAGTCAAATGTTCTTGAAACGATGAGTACAGCAGGTATTAAAGAATAGGAGGAAGGTCGGCTCTATGCTGAAAATAAGGAAAAAAGCCGGTTTTTTACTGAAATCTGTAATATGTATTATTATTGCCGCTGTATTTGTGGGACAATTCTCTGCTTTGTCCGAATCAACCGACGGTGTGCCGTATACCTCCTATACCTATTGGGAGGGATATACCGATAAAGCAGTTGCGATGAAGTCGGTTTTTGAGCCTGTAAAGGTAATAGACGGGCATGATTATGAAATAGGTGCCTTTAATGACCCTGAGCATCTTTTCGCCTATGACGGTAATTTATATGTTTTAGACAGTAAAAACGGTCGGATAGTGGTGTTTGACAGCAATCTTGTACCG
>JAZUIT010000069.1:0-3299 GCA_045642385.1 Acutalibacteraceae bacterium | reverse complement strand
AACTCCCAAAATTTTTCAGATGCGTTTTTATTCTGTGACAATATTTCAATATACTCGTTATTAAGCTTTTCCATATAATTTTCCTGCCATCCGCCTACCCTGCTTCTGAAAAGCTTCCAGTCTTTTTCTGAAATATTCATTATACCACCTACTTTATACTATCCATAACTTCCAAAAGTTTTATTTTCAGTTGTCTGCAAATTGAGGACAACTGAACAAGATATATAATTTTCTTTCTTTGGCAAGATAGGTTTCCTTACTTTATTTCATAACTTTATTAAGAAGTGCATCATAGCTGTCAACAACATCATAAATAACGCTGCCATTACTAATTGCTTTGAAATGTTCTCTGGCACAATCAATTTTTGCTTGTTCAAGCGGTGTAATATGGTTTAATTTCAAAGTATCCAAAGTACCTTTTGTTTCCGCAACAAAATAAATATGTTTGACTGTTCCCTCATAAAAAGCTATTGCCCAGTCAGGATTATAATGACCGACAGGCGTTGAAATATAAAATCCAGTAGGTAATTTAACATAAACAGCAACATCATTATTTGTATCAAGTTCTTCGGCAAATTTATGTTCATTTGAAGAATCAAAAACAACATGGTCATACAAATGCTTGTTTGCTTTCATAGCATTGACACCAAGCTTGCCTTTTATTGTCGGTTCTGTAAAAATTTCTTTTTCGTCATATTGCTCATCAAGTACATTGTAAGTAATATGCTCGATTATTGCCGTTGCTTTTTCATCATTGATTAAAGCTGATGCCTTTGTAATAAATTCTTCCGGGTTTTCTTTGAATTGATCGAATACAACAGGTTGAATTCCTTTAAGTATTGAAACAACTGCTTTTCTTGTTAAACCTGTTTCTTCAACAATTTTTCCTACAAGGTCATATTTTACATTTGAATTTGCAGAAATAGTTACATTATAACTGTCAGAATTTGATTTTTTAAATGCAGAGCCGTCTGCGAGAGCTTCTTTGGATTGAATTTTATCCATTGAACCACCCTCAACCTTAAAGAAAATTTTTGTAACTCTCAAATTACTGTTTAAAGATGTTATTGCATTATCAATCAGTTCATCTGTATCAAAATCAACAACATAAACTGATTTTGAATTGATTTTTTTCCAAAGTGCTTTAAATTCTTTTGAATTAAATTTTTCATCATTAATCTGTAATTCAATATTGTCATTTCTTGCATTCTCAGGTTTCATACTGCGTGCATCATAAATTGAATCAACAATAGAAATAACTGATTCGGCAAAATCGGTAACTTCTTCTGCAACTTTAATTTCGTTATTAGTTTTGTCCTCATAATACTTATCAGTCAATTCGCCTTTTCGATTGACATAACCGTTGACAACCATATCAAAATAAATTGCCTGTGCAAGACTATCATCAATAACCTGTTCATTACCGTTAATATCCGTAATAATCTTACCCTTAAACAGATCCGCGGTAACATTTTGCGGTCTGTCTGCCACAGCTTCGGCGATTTCATTTTGTAGACCTTTTGCAAAGCTGTCATAACTTTCACTTGCAATAACAGTCAGAACATTAATACTATGCACATCGTTACCGAGAACATTCGCATCCATTCTTTCTCCATCCTGATTAACACAAAGCCTGAGTCCTCTGCCGACTTCCTGTCGTTTTCTGACTTCGCTTGATGACTGTTTCAATGTGCAAATTTGAAATACATTCGGATTATCCCAACCTTCACGGAGAGCAGAATGTGAAAAAATAAAACGAACAGGACTTCTTTTTGGGTTACGGTCAAGCAGAAGTTCTTTGTTTTTCATAATGAGATCATATGCATCCACATCATCGGAAGTAACTTCCTTTTTGTTGTTGATTTTGCCGTTTATCATATTACCTTTTTTATCAACAGAAAAATATCCTGCGTGAGTTTTGGTTACAGGGATGCTGTTAATATATTTTATATATTCATCTTCACCCGTACCTATTTGCATATTGCTGATTATATCTTCATATTCTTCTTCAAACATAGTGGCATATTTACCGTTTACAGGTTGATTTGCGGAATCATATACTCTGTAATTAGCAACCTCGTCAATGAAGAAAAGCGAGAGAACTTTTATGCCTTTGTAGAAAAGTTGGCGTTCACGGTCAAGATGTGACAGTATAGTTTCTCTGATTTGAATTCTGCGAAGCTGATCTTCATCTACCTTTCCTATAACATCACCGGCGTAAATTCTTATGCCGTTCAAAAATTCTATATAGTTATTTTCTTCACGCCCGTCAATAGTTTTTATAACATAATTATCCTTATATTCTTCAAGCTCACCCGAATAATCAAACAAATTAAATCCGATACCGACTTTTTTTGAAACAGTTTTAATATTACCGGATTTTGTTTTCATTTCAAACTGAATAGTAGCGGTAGGATCCTTTTCGGAAAGATTGATACTTTCAAGATACACATAACTGTCGGTTGCGGTACTTCCGGATTCAGTAATACCCTTAACGGCAATTTTCTTTACAAGTCGCTTATTGTAAGCTTCCATTGCGTCAAGACGGTAAACCATATTATAAATACTGTCTTTTTTATGTGTAGCAGAATAACGCAAAGTCAAAAGCGGATTAAAATCCTTTAAACTGTCCTTTGTTGCAGGGCCTTCAACCGATTGAGGTTCATCAATAATCAAAACGGGATTGGTTCTTGCAATAACATCAATGGGACGGCGTGAACGAAATTCATCCAGCTTCATTTTAATTCTGTTTGCATTTTTACCACGGGCATTAAAAGCCTGGGCATTTATTATCATAACACGCATAGTATTATCAGAAGCAAAATGGTCAATTTCTGTAAGTTGAGACGAATTATAAATAAACGGAATTATTTTTTTACCGTATTCTTCTGCGAAATGCTCCTGCATCACTTCAAATGATTTATAAACGCCCTCACGGATAGCAACTGACGGAACAACAACTATAAATTTACTCCAACCATAGTGTTTGTTCAATTCATACATTGTTTTAATGTATGTATATGTTTTACCGACACCGGTTTCCATTTCTATGGTGAGATTATAGGAAACATTTCTCCAAGGCTTTTCTTTTGTTCTGTTGTCGGTTAATTCTAATTGTTCGGACGGTGCAATTTGATTGGCTCTTTGAATTTTCCTCAGATGTTCAAGAATTACGGAATTATCAAGCTCCGGAACAATTTTCTGATTACTCCAACCTATAAAATCTTCTTTATTTAATTGTTTTACCTGACCTGCTACCTGCCTTTTGTATTTTTTAGAATCAACACCTGTATCAATCA
>JAZUIT010000068.1:0-1943 GCA_045642385.1 Acutalibacteraceae bacterium | reverse complement strand
CTGTCGGCAAGAGCAAGAAAAGCGTTGACATTTTCCTTTTCGACAACAACCGCCATTCGCTCCTGACTTTCGCTGATTGCAAGCTCCGTGCCGTCAAGACCTTCATATTTTTTCGGCTCTTTATTTAAATCTATCTGCAATCCGTCCGCAAGCTCACCGATTGCAACGGAAACACCGCCTGCGCCAAAGTCGTTACAACGCTTAATCATAAGGCAGGCTTCTTTATTTCTGAATAATCTCTGTAACTTTCTTTCTTCGGGAGCGTTACCCTTTTGAACTTCTGCACCGCAGGTTTCGAGAGATTCGACAGTATGAGATTTTGAAGAACCTGTTGCACCGCCGCAACCGTCTCTGCCGGTTGAGCCACCTAAAAGTATAACAACATCACCGGGTGTGGGTACTTCACGGCGAACATTTTCCTGAGGTGCCGCCGCAATAACAGCACCGATTTCCATACGCTTTGCCGCATAACCCGGGTGATAAATTTCATCAACAATGCCGGTTGCAAGACCGATTTGGTTACCGTAGGATGAATATCCTGCCGCCGCAGTTGTAACAATTGTTCTTTGTGGTAATTTACCCTTAATAGTTTCGTCAATGGGCTTCAACGGGTCAGCCGCACCGGTAACACGCATAGCACCGTAAACATAAGCTCTGCCCGAAAGGGGGTCTCTGATAGCACCGCCGATACAGGTTGCCGCACCGCCGAAGGGCTCAATTTCCGTGGGATGATTGTGAGTTTCGTTTTTGAACAAAAGCAACCACGGCTCTGTTTTACCGTCAACATCTACATTAATTTTAACGGTACAGGCGTTGATTTCTTCCGATTCATCAAGCTTCTGAAGCTTACCGTTTTCCTTTAAATATTTAACGGCAACGGTTGCAACATCCATTAAGCATATGGGCTTTGTTCTGCCTAAACTTTTTCTTGTCGCTATATACTGATTGTATGTATCCTGTAAAAGCTCATCTTCAAAGCTGACATTATCAATAACAGTTAAAAATGTGGTATGCCTGCAATGGTCAGACCAGTAGGTATCTATCATCTTTATTTCCGTTATTGTAGGTTCTCTGTTTTCGGAAATAAAATATTTCTGACAAAATGTAATATCATCAATATCCATTGCAAGTCCCTGTTCTTTTATAAAAGCTTCAAGACCCGCTTTGTCAAGTGAAATAAATCCGTCAAGGGTTTTAACCTCTGTGGGAATTTCATATTTTATCTGCAATGTTTCCGGCTTTTCCAAGGAAGCTTCCCTTGCCTCGACAGGGTTAATAACATACTGCTTGATTTTTGCAATATCAGCTTCCGAAATATCTCCGCTTAAAATATATACCTTTGCCGTGCGGATTGTGGGACGGTCACCCTGTGAAATAATCTGAATACACTGAGCTGCTGAGTCTGCTCTCTGGTCAAACTGACCGGGGAGATATTCAACTGCAAATGTATATGCACCGTCATTATTTAAACTTTCAAAAGTATCATCAAGCTGAGGTTCGGAGAAAACGGTATTTACAGAATAATTAAATAATTCTTCAGTAATATTTTCAGCATCGTACCTGTTTATAATACGAACACCGTCAAGATTTTTTATACCTAAAAGTGTTTTTGCATCCGATAACAAAGCATCAGCTTCAAGACGGAGGTCTTTTTTCTTTTCTACAAATATTCTGTATACCATTAATTTGCCTCCTTTGCCTTTAATGCTCTTGCACCGATATCTTTTCTGAAAAATTGGTTATCGAAATGGATTTTTCCGACAGATTTGTATGATAATTCAATAGCTTCCTTTAATGTATCTGCAATTTCAGTTACACCTAAAACTCTGCCGCCGCCTGTTAGTAACTTACCGTCTTTTTTGGTCGCACCGGCGATAAAAGTTTTATCAAGTACTGAATTATCTATTGTAATTTCATATCCCTTTTCATAAGAAAGCGGATAA
>JAZUIT010000067.1:0-2599 GCA_045642385.1 Acutalibacteraceae bacterium | reverse complement strand
GGAACTGACCACGCTTCAATTGCAACGGAAGCGAAAATCGTTGAAGCTATGTCAAAAGAGGGTATCACAAAGGATGATATCGGTAGAGAAGGATTTTTGAAAAGAGCCTGGGACTGGAAAGAGCAATACGGTAACAGGATTATCGAGCAGCTCAAAAAAATGGGTTCTTCCTGCGACTGGGACAGGGAAAGATTTACTCTTGACGAGGGTTGCAGTAAGGCTGTTAAGGAAGTTTTCGTAAAATTATATAACGAAGATTTGATATATCAGGGCAACCGTATGGTAAACTGGTGTCCGCATTGCAATACTTCAATTTCCGATGCAGAGGTTGAGTATGAAGAAAAAGAGTCAAATTTCTGGCACTTGCTTTATACTGTTAAAGAAACAGGGGAACAGTTGGAGCTTGCCACAACCCGTCCGGAAACAATGTTAGGTGATACGGCAGTTGCAATTAATGCGGAGGATGAAAGATATAAGCATCTCCATGGCTGTCATTGTATTTTACCCTTGATAAATAAGGAAATTCCCATTGTTTGTGATGAACACGCAGATATGACAAAGGGTACGGGTGTTGTTAAAAT
The DNA here is from genome assembly GCA_045642385.1 of Acutalibacteraceae bacterium. Taxonomy (GTDB): domain Bacteria; phylum Bacillota; class Clostridia; order Oscillospirales; family Acutalibacteraceae; genus RGIG2945. Next base: position 2,018 of record JAZUIT010000067.1, on the reverse strand, counting down.
CACACCTGCACACGACCCCAATGACTTTGAGGTTGGTCGTCGCCACAATCTTCCCATTGTAAGAACCTTTACTTATGACGGTTATCTTACAGGTGGAAAGGAAAAGGCAGAGGCTGACGAATTAAGAGCAAGCGGCAAGGCTTCAAAGGACGAACCTGAGGTATTAGACTGCGGCAAATATGCCGGTATGGATACTCTCACCGCCCGTAAGGCTATTTTGGAAGACCTTGAAGCAGGCGGATATATTAAATGTATTGAACCCTTAAAGCACGATGTCGGCACTTGCTACCGTTGCCATTCCACAATTGAGCCTATGGTTTCAAAGCAGTGGTTTGTTCGTATGGAACCCCTTGCCGGTCCTGCAATTAAAGCAGTTGAAGACGGCGATATTACCTTTGTTCCCGAAAGATTTACAAAGAATTATATGAGCTGGATGAGGGGTACCCGTGACTGGTGTATTTCCCGTCAGTTGTGGTGGGGACACCGTATTCCTGCATGGTACTGTGACGATTGCGGTGAAATTATGGTTTGTGCAGATGAACCCCATGAATGTTCAAAGTGCCACAGCAAGAATATCCGCCAAGATGAAGATACCCTTGATACATGGTTCTCCTCAGCATTGTGGCCGTTCTCAACCTTAGGTTGGCCCGATGATACAGAAGAATTAAAATATTTCTATCCGACAAATACATTGGTTACAGGTTATGATATTATCGGTTTCTGGGTAAGCCGTATGATATTCTCCGGTCTTGCATATACTGGTAAAGCACCTTTTGACACCGTTTTAATCCATGGTCTTGTTCGTGATGCATTGGGCAGAAAAATGTCAAAATCTTTGGGTAACGGTATTGACCCGCTTGAAATCATTGACGAGTACGGTGCAGATGCCCTGAGATTTACTCTCGCAACAGGTAACAGCCCCGGAAATGATATGAGATATACGGATGCAAAGACAAAGGCAAGCAGAAACTTTGCAAACAAGATTTGGAATGCCGCAAGATTTATCCTTATGAATTTAAAGGATGATGAAAAAGCACCGCACATTCCCGAAAATTTGAGCCTTGAAGATAAGTGGATAATCAGCAAATATAACACCCTTGTTAAGGATGTTACCGAAAATCTCGAAAAATTTGAGCTTGGTGTAGCTGTTGCAAAGCTTTATGATTTTATCTGGGATGTATTCTGCGATTGGTTTATTGAGCTTGCAAAAATCCGTCTGCAAAATGACGATGAAGCCGCAAAGACTGCAAGAGCGGTACTTGTTTATGTAATGTCAAATACATTGAAGCTTTTGCACCCCATTATGCCCTTTATTACTGAGGAAATTTGGCAGACATTACCGCATAACGGCGAAACAATTATGCGTTCCGACTGGCCCGAGTATTCGGAAGATTTGCATTTTGAAGCGGAAGAAACCGCAATGGAAAAGATTATGACAGCTATTAAAGCTATCAGAAATCGCCGTGCGGAAATGAATGTTCCTCCGTCAAGAAAAGCCCGTGTTTATGTTGAAACGGCTGACAACTCATTCAATGACTGCGAAAAATATATGGTTCGCCTTGCCTCCGCTTCTGCGGTTGAGGTAGGCTCCGGTTTTGAGCTTGAAAATGCGGTAAGCATTATTACAAGTGATGCAAAAATATATATCCCCATGGGTGAACTTATTGACTTTGAAGCCGAAAGAAAGCGCCTTAATAAAGAAGCTGAAGCGGCTCAGAAGAAGTTAGATCAGGTTATGGGTAAGTTGAACAACGAAAAATTTGTTGCAAACGCACCGGCTGAGGTTGTTGAGGGTCAGAGAGAGGTTGCAAAGAGCCTCGAAGCAAAGCTCAGTATGATTAATGACAGCCTTGCGGCATTGGGTAAATAATATGGTTTATTCAGCGGAAAAGTATATTCATTCATTATTGAAGTTCGGGGTAAAACCCGGACTTCAAAGGATTTTTGCACTTTGCAAAGCTTTGGGAAACCCACAGGAAGAAATGAAATTCATCCATGTGGCAGGTACAAACGGCAAA
>JAZUIT010000066.1:0-2948 GCA_045642385.1 Acutalibacteraceae bacterium | reverse complement strand
GAAATTGACAGAAAAGTAAAAGAAGCCGCAGAAATACTGAATATAGAAAAATATCTTCACAGGAAGCCCAAGGCACTTTCAGGCGGTCAGCGGCAGAGAGTGGCATTGGGCAGAGCTATGGTGCGTAATCCGGCTGTGTTTTTGCTGGATGAGCCTTTGTCAAATCTTGATGCAAAGCTCAGAACGCAGATGCGTACACAGATAGCCGAGCTTCACCAAAAATTGCAGACCACCTTTGTATATGTAACCCACGACCAGGTGGAAGCTATGACAATGGCGGACAGAATTGTGGTTATGAAAGACGGAGTTATTAATCAGGTTGATACACCCCAAATGCTTTATAACCACCCCTGTAATATGTTTGTAGCAGGCTTTATAGGTTCACCGCAAATGAATTTTTTTGTAGGTACGGTTACGGATAAGGGTATAAAAATCGGTGAAACACTTATGGAATATTCAAAGCTTGAAAAGCTGAAAGCCTACGAGAGCGAAAAGGTTATAGTGGGCTTGCGACCGGAGGATATAAGGGTTGATATTAAGGATAAAAATACCATAAGCCTTGAAGTTTCTCTGGCTGAAATGACCGGTTCGGAAATGTATATCTACGGTGAGTATGCAGGGAAGAAGATTATCGCAAAGACTTCATCTCAGTATGAGGTTCAAAGCGGCGACACCATAACATTGGGACTTAATATGGATAAGGCTCATATTTTCAATCCGGGAACGGAGGAGCTTATCTGTGATTAACAAAAGAGCTTCGGGAGTGCTTTTGCATATCTCATCTTTACCGGGAAAGTTCGGTATAGGAACACTGGGGGAGGAAGCATACAGCTTTGTGGATTTCCTGAAAAAATCCGGTCAGACCTATTGGCAGATTTTACCCATAGGTCCCACCGGCTTCGGCGACTCCCCTTATCAGAGTTTTTCAAGTTTTGCCGGCAACCCGTATTTCATAGATTTTGATTTGATTGAAAAGGACGGCTATTTAAAAAAACAGGACTATGAAAATATCAATTGGGGCGGCAGTGCCGACCGAGTGGACTATTCCGAAATTTTTAATAAAAGATATGATGTTTTCAAAAAAATGTATGAAAGCTTCAAAAACAATGTACCCTCGGATTTTTTCAAATTTCAGGCGAATAACCCATGGCTGTCAAAATATGCCGAGTTTATGGAAGAAAAATATTTTTTTGACTGCAAAAAACCCCTGTATGAAATGTTGCAGTATCTTTTCTATAAGCAGTGGAATGACTTACGCAAATACGCAAATAAGCAGGGTATAAAAATTATCGGAGATATACCGATTTATGTGGCAACCGACAGTTCGGATATTCTGACTGAGCCTAAGCAGTTTTTGCTTGACGATAATATGAAACCGAAAAAGGTTGCCGGCTGTCCTCCCGATGATTTCACGCCTGACGGTCAACTGTGGGGCAACCCCATCTATGACTGGGATTATATGAAAAGGACAGGTTATAGCTGGTGGATTAACAGGATTAAACATTGTGCAGAACTTTTTGATGTTATAAGAATTGACCATTTCCGGGGCTTCGATTCCTATTATTGCATAGAACCAAATGCAAAAAATGCAAGAAAAGGCGAATGGTTCAAAGGCCCCGGTATGGATTTTTTTGATAAATTAAATAAAAACTGCGATGTATCAATAATTGCGGAGGATTTGGGATTTATCACAAATGATGTGCGTGAGCTTTTGAAAAAATGCGGTTATCCCGGTATGAAGGTTTTGCAGTTTGCTTTTGATACTGACGGCAAAAACGAATACCTGCCCTATAACTATGACAAAAACTGCGTGGCATATATCGGCACTCACGATAATGATACCTTTATGGGCTGGCTCAAAAAAGCACCGAAAAAGGCTTTTGAATATATGAAGCTTAATGAGAGCGAAGAAAAAAACTGGTGCGCTGTCGATACCGTGATGTCAAGTGTTGCAAATACGGTGATAATTACTATGCAGGATTTGTTGGGAAAAGACAGCGGTGCCAGAATGAACACCCCATCCACAGCAGGTAATAACTGGCAATGGCGGGTTAATAAAGGTGAAATAACCGATAAGCTTGCCGAAAAACTTTTAACACGCACAAAGCTTTACGGCAGATTGGGAGGATAAAATTGAGTAATATTTTAAAGACGGCTCAGATACTGTCAAACGGTAAAAATTTTTCCGACATGACAGACAAAGAGCTTTATAAATCAATATCTTCATCCGTTATGAAAAAGATAATCCCCCGAATGGAGGAAAGCGAAGAAAAGCACAATTCAGGCAGAAGAGCTTACTATTTTTCGGCGGAATACCTTGTGGGCAGAGGAATTTTCAATAATCTTATGAATTTAGGTCTGACGGATGAAATTGAAAGAGAATTAAAGGCTAAGGGTACATCTCTTGATAAGCTGGAAAGCATCGGTGACGATGCCCTGGGTAACGGCGGCTTGGGCAGGCTGGCTGCTTGCTTTCTTGACAGTGCGGCAACACTTTCCATACCACTGGATGGCTACGGTATCAGATACAAATACGGTATATTCAGGCAGTATTTTGAAAACGGTTTTCAGAAAGAAACCGCAGATGACTGGACACAAAACGGCGACCCGTGGTCAGTGAGAAAGGATGAAGACACCGTTCAGGTAAAATTCGGTGATATGACGGTAAACGCAGTGCCTTACGATATGCCGATTTTAGGTTACAGAACAAAAAATCTTTCCAACCTCAGACTGTGGCAAAGTGAAGCGTTAACGCCTTTTGATTTTAATTTGTTTAATGACCAAAAATATGAAGCGGCTGTTAAAGATAAAAACCGTGCGGAGGATATTTCAAGGGTAATTTACCCAAATGACTCCACGCAAAGCGGTAAGCTTTTAAGACTAAGGCAGGAATATTTTTTCACAAGTGCTTCCTTACAGGACATCTTAAAGAAGTATAAACAAACTGG
>JAZUIT010000065.1:0-2253 GCA_045642385.1 Acutalibacteraceae bacterium | reverse complement strand
TAAAATGAGAGAAGCCGGTGCAACGCATATTGTTGCTGTTATGTCGGGTAATTTTGTCCAAAGGGGTGAACCTGCAATATTTGAAAAACATATAAGAACCAAAACTGCTCTTGAAAACGGGGTTGACCTTGTTGTTGAATTGCCTGCTGTGTTTTCATTATCCACAGCGCAAAAGTTTGCTGAAGCCGGTGTCAGACTGCTTGATGATATGAATGTCGATGTCTTGTGTTTCGGAAGTGAGTGCGGCGACAGCGAAAAGCTTTATGATATATCAAAAATTACGGATACCGAAGATTTTCAAATACTGCTGACTGATGAATTAAAAACCGGTTGCACTTATGCAAAGGCTCGTGAAAATGCATTGCGTAAAATTTCGCCTCAACTTGCCGAAATTATCAAAAATCCTAATGACATTTTGGGAATTGAGTATATTTCTGCCGTAAATAAAATCAAAAGCAAAATGAACATATTGGCGGTTGAAAGAAAATTTTCTCAACACAATTCTGATGTAACGGTTGAAAACTTTGCCGCTGCAAGTGAAATCAGAAGAAGAATATACAGTAACGAAGATTTTTCCCGTTTTGTACCGGAAATATACAGTTCGGTACCTTTTGATTACAGTCATTTTGAAACCGCTGTTCTTTATAAACTGAGGACTATGAGTAGTGAAGATTTTTCAAAGCTTCCCGATATTTCAGAAGGACTTGAAAACAGGATATTTTCGTCTGTCAGAACAGCAACAAGCTTGGAGGAATTATATTCACTTATTAAAACAAAAAGGTATACACTTGCCAGAATCAGGAGAATAATTCTAACCGCTTTTTTACAAATAGAAAAATCCGATTGTCAACCGCAATATATAAAAGTTCTTGGGTTTAATGAACGGGGCAGGGAGGTACTGAAAAATTTAAAAGATACCGCAAAATTACCCGTAATTATGAAATATTCCGATGTTACAGATGATATAAAAAATCAGTACATGATTGAAAACCGCTGTACTGATATTTATTCGTTATTCGATAATAAACCCTGCTCGCTGGAAATGACTTTGAATCCTGTTATACTTTGATGCCGTAGCATTTTTCGCTGTCAAAATCCGTAACCTTTACTTTTACAAATTTACCGCTGCTTATATCCTCATTCACTTTTATAGGTGTGTAATTTTCAGTATAGCCCTCGTTGTTTTTTTCAATCAGGACTTCAAATGTTTTTCCTACAATACTTTTAAAATACATTTTTCTTAAATCTTCCGCAGTTTCAAGCATAATGTGACTGCGGTTTTCTTTTATTTCCGGGGAAATTTGTTTCATTTTTGCCGCAGGTGTACCGACTCTCGGAGAATAGGGGAACACATGAATTTTTTCAAAGCCTATTCTTTTAACAAATTCAACCGACTGACTGAAATTTTCTTCTGTTTCACCGGGAAAGCCGACAATTATATCCGTTGTAAGTGTTGCATCTTTGAATGTGTCCCGTATTTTATGTGCCAGTGTTTCGTATTCTTCGGCTGTGTAATGTCGGTTCATTTTTTTTAAAATTTCCGTTGAACCGCTTTGAAGAGAAATATGAAATTGCGGACAGAATTTTTCACACTTTGCCAAACGTGCTAAAATTTCATCAGTAATATGGTCAGGCTCCAAAGAACCTAATCTGACCCTTTTTATGTTTTCAAAGCTTGCGGCAATTTCAACAGCATCACATATATTAAAATCCTTATGAAGTCCGTAGGCAGACAAATTTATTCCAACAAGTACAATTTCCGAAAATTTTTTTTCGTTAAGATATGTTATTTCTTTCTTTAAATCTTCTAACGGTTTCGAACGGACACGACCCCTTGCATAAGGTATCAAACAGTATGAACAAAATCTGTTGCAACCGTCCTCAATTTTCACCTCTGCTCTTGTATGTTCAGAAAAATCATTAATTATTCCACAGGGGAAAGGTTCATCATCGGTATGCATTTTAATATTTTTAATTCTTTTGCTTTCACTGCAATATTGATTTATTAAATTGCATATTTCATTATTGTTATTGTTACCGATTACAATATCCGCTTCTTGAAGTGTATCAAATATATCGGGGTTTGCCTGGGACATACAGCCGGTGAGAATTACTGTGGGGTTGCCGGGCTTCTTTTTAAATCTTCTGACTGCCTGTCTTGATTTTCTGTCACTTTCAGAGGTAACTGTGCAGGAATTAATTATATATATTTCAGCATCTTCGGTATATTTAACAATCGTATGACCGGCGTTT
>JAZUIT010000064.1:0-3209 GCA_045642385.1 Acutalibacteraceae bacterium | reverse complement strand
AGTTGTGGAGGACGGAAGAAAGGTTTTATCCTCCGTCATAGCTTCACAGGTTAAAGAGCATATAAAGTTCGGCGGTGTTGTGCCGGAGGTCGCCTCCCGACTTCACACGGAAGCCGTTTCGCTTGTGGTAAAGGAAGCACTTGACAAAGCAGACTGCAAGTTAAATGACATCGACGCCATAGGTGTCACCTTTGCACCGGGACTTATCGGAGCCTTGCTGGTGGGTGTGAATTTTGCAAAGGGACTTAGTTATTCCGCAGGTATTCCATTGATTCCCGTTCATCATCTTCGTTCACATATTGCATCAAATTATATCACTCACGAAAATTTAGAGCCGCCCTTTATGTGCCTTGTGGTGTCCGGCGGTCACAGCCATATAATTGAGGTTAAAGATTATACGGAATTTAATATTATCGGCAGAACCCATGACGATGCCGCAGGTGAAGCACTCGATAAAGCCGCCAGAGCAATGGGACTTCCCTATCCCGGCGGTCTTAATATGGATAAAAGATGTGTAAACGGCAACCCGGAAGCTTATCCCTTCCCCCGTCCGAGAGTTGATAACTGCCCCTATGATTTCAGCTTTTCGGGACGTAAAAACGCCGTTTTAAATACAATAAACAACGCAAAGAAGAAAAATCAGGAAATTAATATCGAGGACTTGGGAGCTTCCTATATGAATGCGGTTACAAGATGTCTGATTGAAAATCTGCAATCCGCCGCATTGAAAACCGGCTATAAAAAAATCGTCCTCGCCGGCGGTGTTTCCGCTAATTCCGTTTTGAGAAAAAAAGCGGAGCAGATGTGCAAAACCAACGGCTGGGAATTGTATGTTCCACTTTTGTCCCTCTGCGGTGACAACGCCGCTATGGTCGGCTCACAAGCCTATTATGAATATAAAAACGGCAATATCGCAGACTTAAAACTGAACGCCATAGCATCTTTGCCGATTGATTATGCAATCAGGGAACGGCTCTGCGATTGACAAAGGAGAATATATAATGCAAAAATGGGAAACTCATTGTCATACATCGGATATTGACCCGGTGTCAAGATTAAGTCCAATTGAAATGGTGGACGCTTATAAAGAAAAAGGATATAGCGGAATTGTCATTACAAACCACTATTTTAGGAAGCTTTATGAATGGTACCCCGAATTGCGTGAGCAGGGCAAATCCGCATTTCTTGATAAATATTTATTGGGTTACCGTCAGGCGAAGGAATACGGACAGAAAATCGGTATGCAGGTTTTGTTAGGTGCAGAGGTGCGTTTTGACGGTTTTATTGACGATTTTCTGATTTACGGAATAACCGAAGATTTTATCCGCTCCGCTCCATTGCTAAATGAATTGAATTTAGATGAATTAAGAAACATTCTCCCCAAAGAAGCCGTTATATTTCAGGCACACCCTTTCAGAAACAGAATGGAAATTACCGACCCGAAAAAGCTTTTCGGTGTTGAAGTGTATAACGGGCGAACTGCCGGGGACAGAAATAAAATAGCTCAGATATGGGCAGAAACCGAGAATTTAAAAATGATTTCCGGCTCGGATTGCCATACACCCGATGATGTGGCAAAGGGCGGTATTTGTGTATCAGATGATATTTTATGCGAACAGGACTTTGCCCGATTATTGATATCTTGTAATTATACATTGATACTCACATAACCCTAACTGCATACATTTGCCATAATTTATCCCAAAAATTGCTAAAAATTTAACAATTTGTGCATTGAAAACTTGACAGATATGGGGTATAATTATATATGGAAGGAGATGGTTTTATGTCAGAATTAACTAATAATAAGAGCGTCCTTAATTGGATAGAAGATAAAGTTAACCTTGTAAAACCCGATAAAATCGTATGGATTGACGGCTCCGAAGAACAGATTGAGGAGCTTCGCAGAATCAGCTGTGAAACAGGTGAAATGATAAAATTAAATCAGGAAAAGCTTCCCGATTGTTATTTACACCGCACCGCAGTAAATGATGTTGCAAGGGTTGAGGGCAGAACATTCATCTGCACACCCAAAAAGGAAGAAGTAGGTCCCACAAACAACTGGATGAAGGATGATGAAGCTTATGAGCTTCTTTATTCCATAGCAAAGGACAGCTATAAGGGCAGAACAATGTATGTTATCCCCTATTCTATGGGTCCTGTCGGTTCAAAGTTCTCAAAAATCGGTATTGAGCTTACAGATTCAATTTATGTTGTTCTCAATATGGCTATTATGACAAGAACAGGCAAAAAGGTTCTTGAAGCATTGGGCGATTCCGATGACTGGGTAAGAGGACTTCATTGCCGTTGCGAAATTAACGAAGAAAAGCGTTATATCTGCCACTTCCCCAAGGATAACACAATTATTTCCGTAAACTCAGGTTACGGCGGAAATGTACTTTTGGGTAAAAAGTGCTTTGCTTTGAGAATTGCATCTAACTTAGGTAGAAACGAAGGCTGGATGGCAGAGCATATGCTCATTCTCGGTATCGAAAATCCCAAGGGTGAAGTTAAATATATCTGTGCCGCATTCCCCTCTGCTTGCGGTAAAACAAACCTCGCTATGCTTATTCCTCCGGAATATTACCGTGAAAAAGGATATAAGGTATGGTGCGTAGGTGACGATATTTCCTGGATAAGAAAGGGTGCTGACGGCAGACTTTACGCTGTAAACCCGGAAAACGGTTTCTTCGGTGTTGCTCCCGGCACAAACAATAAATCAAACCCCAACGCTTTGGCAGCTACAACAAAGGGTACAATCTTTACAAATGTTGCTCATAACCTTGACGACAACACAGTTTGGTGGGAAGGTCTTGACAAGAATCCCCCCGAGAATGCAGTTGACTGGAAAGGCAACCCCTGGAACGGCAAGACAAGCGAAGAAAAGGGCGCTCATCCCAATTCAAGATTTACAGCTCCCGCCGTTAACTGTCCCTGCATAAGTGACCAGTTTGAAAATCCTGACGGCGTTCCGATTTCCGCTATCGTATTTGGCGGCAGACGCGCACAGTTAACTCCCCTTGTTTATCAGTCAAGAGATTGGAACCACGGTGTGTTTGTAGGTTCAATTATGGCTTCCGAAACAACTGCGGCAGCAGCCGGTGCAGTCGGTGTTGTTCGCCGTGACCCCATGGCTATGCTTCCCTTCTGCGGATATGATATGGCTGATTACTGGCAGCATTGGATTGATATCGGTGCTACTCTTGACG
>JAZUIT010000063.1:0-4012 GCA_045642385.1 Acutalibacteraceae bacterium | reverse complement strand
ATTTGAGCAAAAGTAAGACTGTTAAGAAAAAAGAAAAATCTACGGGTGTGATTTTAGCGATTGTTGCGGTTATATTAGCTGTTGCCGTTACACTTGCATGGTTTGTCCATGATTTCGGAGGACAGATTTATGAAAGTATATTTAATATTTCAAAATTTGTTACTGATGCGGATGTTTATTTCAATGCGTCCGGGGAAAGTTTATCGCTTGACAACGGATTAATTAATGCTGATATCAGTAATAAAGATGCAAATAATTATTTAGGTAAGCTTCATATAGATGCAAAATATAAAGGCTTGGGTTACGGATATTTAAGAGTCAGAATTATTGCAAGTCAAGAATATACATCAGGAGGAAAAACTCATATTTCTCAGCTTCCTTCCCCGCTTCCTGTAAAATTGCTGAACGAAGCCACTTTTAAAGAAAATGAGATTGATAAAAACGGATGGTTTGATAACACTGCTTCTGACGGATATTTTTATTATACAAAACCTCTTAGTGTAGCAAACGCACTATTTGATACTTTACCTCTTATCGAGGGTGTTGATATGAATTTACTTGGTGGCATAGTAAATGATAACGGTGCGATTAAATTGTCGGTTGAAGTTGATGCTGTTCAGATAAACAGGTATAAGCAGGTTTGGGGTATAGATAGTTTGCCCTGGGAACAGACGGTTGCAAATTCTAATTCTTGAAAGGTAAAGTAGTATGAAAAAAAACAAAAGCAGCAGTAAAAATCCTGCTGAAAAAATGAATTTTTTTCAGGCTTCGGCAAAGTTTATAAAAGAACACCTTATTGCAATAATTGCTGTTTTGATTGCTTTTGTAATAGTTTTGGGCTCTGTTTTTACAGTTCTTTCTCTTAGAGTAAAAATTCCGGACAATGTTGTATTTGAATATAACGGTGAGGATGCAACTCCGAGTACGGTAAGTAAAATCAGTATAAGTGAAAGCGAACAACTTAAAAAGTATGATAAAATAAAGAGGAAAATTCACGGTAAGAAATCAAAATTTAAATTTTATGCCAATGATTATGTTGAAATAGATGATTTGTTTCTTGAAGGTACAATTTCGTTCGGAAATTTGAGTATGAATGATTGTACTATGATTTTAACAATTGTTGATGAAGAGGACGATATAATTTATAATTCTATGGGAATAGCTCCCGGAAAATATTTACCGAGGCTTAGTTTAATTAAAGATATAGCTTACGGTGTGCATGAGTGTAAAATGTATGTTTCGGCATTTAATTCTTCAACCTATGAGCTTATTGATACTCAGCAGATGAATATTACGGTTGTGATGGGTGCCGAATACGGTGAGGAAGCAGAAAAATAACCATATTCTTTTATTCTTCGGTTATTATGCATTTGAAAAGTTCTTCTTTGTAAAATTCAAGTGCCTTTTGCTGATTGATGCGGTACTTTTTTCGTAGGTGCTTTTTGCTGAGCTCGTGGTTGATTTCGGCGATTCGTGCTTCTATATATTCCTGTTCATTCAAAAATAACACCTTCTTTCGGTTATTATAATTTGCCGAAGGAAGGTCAATATTTGTGTAAGATTAAGGCTAAAAAAAAGAAATATATATCCAAAAGGAGAATAAAATTATGAAAACAGAAGTAATTAAACTTTTTGAAGACAGAGATGCTACATTGACAACCTATCTTGTTGAAAATTCAGAAGAAGTTGCTCATATGTCAAAAAGACCTGCAATTCTTGTCTGCCCGGGTGGCGGATACTATATATGTTCGGCGCGTGAAGGTGAAATAGTTGCGTTGCAGTACCTTGCAAGAGGATATAATTGCTTCGTCCTCCGTTATAGCTGTGGTAAGGGCAATTGTACCTGGCCCCGTCCTTTGGAGGAAGCTGAAAAAGCAATGGAATACATTTTGAACAATGCGGATGAACTGGGAGTTGATGTTGAAAGAACAGCAGTTATTGGATTTTCTGCCGGCGGACATCTTGCTTCTATGCTCGGTACCTGCGGTAAAATCCGTCCAAAGGCTATGATGTTGGGTTACGCCTGTACTTTGCCTGATATTTGTGACGAATTAGCGGAGCCTATGCCCATGCCGATAGAAAGTGTTGATGAAAATACTGTTCCTGCTTTTATTTTCCACGCCGTGAATGATGATCTTGTTGATGTTAATCATGCTTTTGAAATGGGTAAGGCTTTGCATTCTTATAACATTCCTTTTGAAATGCATATTTATGCTGACGGCGGTCATGGCTTCTCGGTTGGTACAAGAGCCGTTACGAAGAGTCTTGAACGACTTAAAGAGATAAGCTTTACAAATGCCTGGGTTGGTGACAGTATTCGCTGGTTTGAATCAATTTTGCCTGAAAAAATTGATAAATAAGATAATGATTTAAAAATCGGCTTTAAAAAAGTATCAAAATTCAATTCTCCTAATATATTGTATTAGAATATATTAGGAGGATTTTTTATGTTTGACGATAAGTTTCAATTTGAGCTTGAAAAGTATAAAAAAGAATTGATGAAATTTGCCGAAAAAAATCAAATGGAAATACCTGAGGATGAAGCTGTAACTGTATCTGTGACACCGAAATTTGACAATAACCAATATATTGACGGTATTCAGGATTTTGTACCTATGAAAGAAGAAAACGGTTATGAACCCAAAATACCGGACGAAGCAAACTATGGTACATATCAGGATTATCTGAACAGTAATCGAAAAGCAGGTACATTAAGAGTCCAGGCATTTGTAGCGGGAAGAGCTTTTCCTGTAAGCGATGTAAAAATTACCGTAAACAAAAAAATTAATGGCAAAGATTACACAGTTGCCGAAAGGATAACTGATAAAAGCGGAATAGCGTCAAATATAATTTTGCCTGCACCGGATGGCAATCTTTCCGAAACACCCCCCGAAAAAGCGCCCTATGCCACTTATGATGTATTGGTGGAGCATCCGGATTATACAACTTTACTGTTTAAGGATGTACCTGTTTTTGACGGCGTAGAATCCATACAACCCGTTGAAATGCGTCCGCTCCTCGGCAGAGAGAACAAAACGGTTGTAATATTCGAAACAGAACCGGAAGACCTGATGAAGGAGGAAAAGTGATGGCAGTGCCTACCATTCCCGATTATATTACTGTGCATTTGGGTAAACCTAACCAGAATGCAAGAAATGTTGTAGTACCTTTTCCGGATTATATTAAAAATGTAGCATCAAGTGAAGTGTATCCCACATGGCCTGAAAATGCCCTGAGAGCTAATATTTTAGCGCAGGTAACATTTGCTCTTAACCGTGTTTATACCGAGTATTACAGGAGCAGAGGTTATGATTTCGATATCACAAATTCCACCCAGTATGACCAGTCTTTTGTGGAAAACAGGGAGATTTTTTCAAATATCAGCAGTCTTGTGGATGAGCTTTTTAATGATTATATTACAGTAGGTGACCAGATACAGCCCTATTTCACCGCATACTGTGACGGCATTGAAGTAAAGTGTAAAGGTTTATCCCAGTGGGGTTCTGTTGCATTGGCAAAAGAAGGGTATACACCCTATGAAATTTTAAGAAGATATTACGGTGACAATGTAAATATCGTAACCGATGCACCAATCAGAAGAAATATTCCTTCATATCCCGGTGAGCTTTTCAGAATAGGGAGCTCAGGAGAAGAAGTATTAACTATCCAAAAAGAGCTGAACAGAATAGGGCAGAATTACCCCAACATTCCGAAAATTCCCGAAAACGGTGGTGTATATGACAGGGCTACTCAAAATGCGGTAAAGGAATTTCAGAGGATTTTCAACTTGAATCCTGACGGAATAGTGGGCAAGGAAACCTGGTACAAGTTAAAGTATATTTATTTTGGTGTAAAATCATTATCTGATTTGTATACCGAGGGTCTTACCATAACCGAAGCGGAACGCAGATATCAGGAATCACTCAGAAAGGGAGATGTCGGAACACCTGTTTGGATAGTGCAGTATTATCTTGCGTTTATCGGATATTTTAATAATTCTTTGCCGAGAATT
>JAZUIT010000062.1:0-2727 GCA_045642385.1 Acutalibacteraceae bacterium | reverse complement strand
TTTGCAACAGGTACTTCGTGGGGAACCTTCGGTATTCTTATTCCCATTGTTATAGCTATTTTCCCGGAGGGTGCTATTCAGACAATCGGTATGTCAGCCTGTCTTGCAGGTTCCGTTTGCGGCGACCACTGTTCACCTATTTCCGATACAACAATTATGTCATCGGCAGGCGGTCAGTGTAACCACCTGAACCATGTTTCAACCCAGTTACCCTACGCAATTTCGGTTGCGGCAATTTCCTTCGTTATGTATGTTATTTCCGGTTTTGTACAGAATGTTGCTATTGTTCTTCCCATCGGTATTGTTCTCACAATAGCATACCTCTTTGTTATGAGAATGATAGTATCTAAAAAATACGGTAAAGATAATATTTGACAATATATTTAAATATACACATATAATATTAACCCCCTCCTTTTGTTTGGAGGGGGCAAAATGTGTTTTCTGAAAGGTGCTTATGAATAAAAAAATTATTGATTTTCACACTCATTGTTTTCCGGACAGAATTGCGGAAAGGGCAATAAAAAGTCTTGCAAAAAATTCGGGTAACGCCGTTCCGGCTTTTGACGGAACTTACGGCGGTCTTTCTGATTTAATAGCAAAATCAAAAGCCGATATGGCTGTGGTTTTGGGTATTGCAACAAATCCGAAACAACAGAAAAATGTAAATGATTTTCTCATTGAAATTAATAAAAATGATAATGTTGTTTGTTTCGGAAGTATTCATCCCGATGCACACGATGCGGTGGAAGAATTGCACAGAATTAAAGAAAACGGCTTAAAGGGCGTCAAGCTCCACCCGGATTATCAGGAATTTTTCGTTGATGATGACCGTATGTTTGAAATATACGATACAATAAATAAGTTGGGTTTACTGTTGACCTTCCACGCAGGTGTTGATATAGGCTTGCCGAAGCCTGTACATTGTCCGCCGGAAAGATTAGTAAAAATTTTATCAGGATTTACCAATACAAATGTTATTGCGGCACACTTCGGCGGTTGGATGATGTGGCAGCAGGTTGAAGAAATTTTATGCGGTAAGGATATTTATTTTGACACTTCGTTTTCTTATACAAGAATGCCTCCGGATTATGCAAAAAGTTTAATTGAAAAGCACGGCTCGGATAAAATTCTACTTGGCAGTGATTTACCGTGGAGCCATATTGACAACGAAATTGATTTTATTAAAAGTCTTGATTTAACTACTTTACAGGAGGAAAATATTTTCAGTAACAATGCAATGAAATTGCTGGAAATAGACAAATAGTTATGTCCTGTTTTTCTGCGGCCGTCAACAAAACATCCGAATTTAAAACCATTGAAGAATGTATAAAGCTCAAACGGCTTCCTATGGGGGTTATCGGTTTAGCACATATTCACAAGGTTAATTTTTTGGAAGCGTTGACGGAAAAATTAAATAAAAAAGCGGTTGTTATCACTCCTGATGAAGCAGAGGCTTCAAGGCTTGTTAACGACCTTAAAGTTATGGGAAAAAAAGCCTTTGTATATCCTGCAAGGGATTTTTGCTTTTCAACAAGTGAAGCACAGTCCCACGAGTATGAGCATATCCGTTTAGGTGTTCTTTCAAGAATTTTGAAGGGTGATTTTGATATAGTGGTTGCAAGTGCAGAAGCGGCTTCACAGTTCACCATACCTGCCGAGGAGCTGACGGACAGAACCTTGCAAATAAAAACCGGTGAAAGTATAGGGCTTGAAAACTGCATAAATGCTCTTATTAAAGCAGGCTATACCAGAAGCACAGAGGTTGATGGTACGGGACTTTTCTCGGTTCGCGGAGGTATTCTTGATTTCTTTCCACCCTCTTATGATAATCCGGTAAGAGTGGAGTTTTGGGGTGATGAGATTGATACCATGGCGTATTTCGATATTGAAACCCAAAGAAGAACCGACAATATTGACAGCATTGATATTACCCCGGTGCAGGAAATTTTATTTGAAAGCAACGAAGTATTGGCGGAAAAAATAGAAAATTTGTTGAGCAGCATAAAGGGAAAAGGCTCGGTGAAAATGAAAGCTCATCTTAATAACGAGCTTGAAAAATTAAAATCGGGAATTTCGCCTTTATCTACTGACAAATATTTACCTCTGGCATACCAAAAACCTGCTTCGCTTTTTGATTATATTTTCGACAGTATGCTTATTGTGTCCGACAGCTTCAATGTTAAAGAAAAACTTACTGCCGCCGAAAAACTATTATATGAGGAAATTAAAGCTCTGCTCACGGACGGTGTTCTCGCAAGCGGATTGGATGCATTTTCTTTAAATTCGTCACAGGTTATCGCTGAGTTTGAACGTAAGGGTGCAATATATTTTGATAATTTAGCTCGCGGCAGTTTTGATACACCTGTCAGAGAGCTGGTAACCGTTACCGCAAGTCAGATTTCACCCTGGAACGCTTCCACAGGACAGCTTATTCAAGACCTGTCCATATATAAAAATAAACAGGATACCACCTGCGTTGTAATGGCAGGTACCGAGAAAAGTGCAAAGGCTCTTTCAGAGGATTTAATTGACGAGGGCTTGAACTGTGTGTTTGTCCCGGAATATGCTAAGGATTTTCCAAAGGGTATGATAACGGTTATACCCAATACATTGTCAGGCGGCTTTGAATATCCACGGTCAAAATTTGTGCTTTTCACCTACGGTGCAAGGCTCAATTTGAAAGCCCACACAAAGCAGAAAAAGAAAAACAATAAAAACGCATTC
>JAZUIT010000061.1:0-6550 GCA_045642385.1 Acutalibacteraceae bacterium | reverse complement strand
CGGCCCCATAGAGCTTGATCCGGCGGCAATGTGTCTGCATTACGGACAGGAGGTTTTCGAGGGCTTGAAGGCTTACCGTTCTGACAGCGGTGAGGTTTTACTGTTCAGACCTGACAGAAATATGGCAAGACTTAACAAATCAAATGAGCGTCTTTGCATACCGCTTATTGACGAGGAATTTGCAGTTGAAGCAATAAAAGAGCTTGTAAAGGTTGATGAAGACTGGATTCCCACAGAGGAAGGCACTTCACTTTATATCAGACCGTTTATCTTTGCGATAGATCCCCACGTCGGTGTTCATCCGGCAAAGCATCTTTTATTTGTTATCATTCTTTCACCCGTCGGTGCTTATTATCCCGAGGGACTTAATCCCGTTAAAATATATGTTGAGAATAATTATGTCCGTGCGGTAAGAGGCGGAATAGGCTTTGCAAAGACAGGCGGTAACTATGCCGCATCATTAAAGGCTCAGGACGAAGCAGACAAGAGCGGTTATACTCAGGTTCTCTGGCTTGACGGTGTTGAGAGAAAGTATATCGAAGAAGTCGGAACTATGAATGTTTTCTTTGTAATCGGTGACGAGGTTATTACTCCCGCATTACAGGGCAGCATCTTGGGCGGTGTTACAAGAATGTCCTGCATTGATATTCTCCGTTCATGGGGATTGAAGGTTTCAGAGCGTAAGCTTTCTATCCAGGAAGTTGCAGATGCAGCCGCTAAGGGCGAGCTCAAAGAAGCTTTCGGAAGCGGTACTGCCGCAGTTATTTCCCCAATCGGCGAGCTTAAATGGGGCGATGACATTATGACAATCAACAACGGCGAAATCGGACCTATCTCTCAGAAGCTTTACGATAACCTTACCGGTATTCAGTGGGGCAAGATTGAGGATACATTCGGCTGGACTGTAAAAGTTAAATAATAACGGGTGGTAATTATGAGTATTATTACAAGAATTATTGCACTTATTACGGCGGTATTCCTTTTTGTATTTCCTTGGATAAACAAATCGGAAGTTGAAAAAGAGAGCTATGTTATCAAAAACGGCACGGCCGTTATCTCTCTTGATTCAAGCCCGAGCACCGGATACCGTTGGGAATATGATATTCAGGGTAAGGGAATAAAATTTGATTCCGAAAAATTTGTTTCATCAAGCAAAAATCCCAATATTGTCGGTGCTCCCGGAACGGAAAAGCTTAAATTTGTCGCTGACGGCGATGGTGAATTTGTAATAAATTTGAGTTATTGCAGGTCGTGGGAAGATGTCGAACCCATAAAAACCGCTACGGTAAAAGGTTCAACGAATAACGGAATAATCAGCTTTACTTCATTTGAAACAAAATAAAACAGATAATCGAGGTTGTAAAAATCAGAAATTTTTTACAGCCTCTTTTTAGTTACAGAAGTATTTTCGTAGGGGCGAACTGTGTTCGCCAGCTTTTTAGTGCATTGATAATATTATTTCGGGCGAACACAGTTCGCCCCTACAATTTCTTACTCCTAATTATTAAAAACTGTTTTAGGTGAAAATATGCCGAGAATTATAAATTTTACTATTGATGATGAATTTGACGGTAAAAAAGTAATACACTATTTACGGGGAAAAGCGAAGCTTTCCTGCCGTACCGTCAATATGCTCAAACGGGTTGAAAACGGTATAACCTTAAACGGAAAGCATATCAGAACTATTGACCTTATGAAAAAAGGCGATGTTCTCACCGTTTCAATTCCCGACGAAGAATGTGAGCTTGAAAAAATTTCCGCACCTCTGGATATACTTTACGAGGATGAGGATTTACTGATTATAAATAAGAGTCCGTATATGGCTATGCACCCCACACATAATCACCAGGGGGACACTCTTGCAAATGCGGTTGCAGCCTATCTCAACGGTTCGGGAGCTTTTCGGGCAATCGGAAGATTGGACAAGGGTACCTCCGGTATTGTGGTTTGTGCAAAAAACAGGCATTGTGCGAGCAGACTTTCCGGAAATATTAAAAAAGAATATTTTGCCGTCGTAACAGGCAGATACGAGGGTAAGGGTACGATAAATGTACCGATTTACCGTCCCGACCCTATGAAAACTCTGAGAGCCTGCGGAGAACAGGGTGACGAAGCCATAACTCATTGGGAAGCAATAAAAAGCGGAGACAGTCTGAGTCTTTTAAAAATTCACCTTGAAACCGGCAGAACCCATCAGATAAGGGTGCATTTTGCCCATTTGGGAACACCGCTGGCAGGGGACACCATGTACGGTGAAGCGCTGGGAGATATTAAACATCAGCTGTTGCATTGCGGTAAAGTGAGTTTTGTTCATCCCGTCACAGGTGTTGAAATGAGCATAGAGGCTTTAATGCCTGACGAAATGGAAAAAGTTTGCAAAAAAAATTTAAAAAATTTTTAAAAAATACTTTTAATTTGTTACAAATAGTGGTATAATATCTTAGATTGTTTTTTGTAGTCTATACACTACATATATTACTTTTAAGAATTGGAGATGCAACAGGTTGGAAAAATTTGTTATCAACGGCGGCAAGCACCTTTACGGTAATGTTAATATCAGCGGTGCTAAAAATGCCGTAGTTGCCATAATTCCTGCTGTTATTCTTTCTGAAGATATTTGTGTAATCGAAAACATACCAAACATCAGTGATGTAGCAATGATGGTCAGAATATTAAGAGATATGGGCGCAAGAGTAAAATCTCTTGACGAACATACAATGGAAATTGACAGCAGATTTATAGATTCATACGAAGTATCCTATGAGCTGACTAAGCACCTGAGAGCTTCATATTATCTTATCGGTGCTTTGCTTGGCAGATTTAACCGTGCAAAGGTTGCTATGCCCGGTGGTTGCAATTTCGGTGTAAGACCGATTAATTTCCACTTAAAGGGATTTGAGGCTTTGGGTGCGGAAATTTCAATAGTTGAATCCGCTATGGTTGAAGCCGAAGCCGAGGAGCTTACGGGAAATATGATATACTTTGACACCGTTTCCGTCGGTGCCACTATTAATGTAATGCTGGCGGCGGTAAAGGCAAAAGGACTTACCATAATCGAAAATGCGGCAAAAGAACCTCATATTGTTGACCTTGCGAATTTCCTCAATTCAATGGGCGCAGATGTGAGAGGAGCCGGCACAGATGTGATAAAAATTCACGGTGTGGACAAGCTTCACGGTTGCACATACAGCATTATCCCCGACCAGATTGAAGCCGGAACTTATATGGTTGCGGCTGCGGCGGCAGGGGGCGATGTTACGGTTTGCAATGTTATTCCAAAGCACATGGAATCGGTTATGATGAAGCTTACCGAGTGCGGTATTACCGTTATCGAGGGCGATGACAGCATCAGAATAATCAGTAACGGCAGACCGAAAAAATGTAACCTTAAAACAATGCCTCATCCCGGCTTTCCGACGGATATGCAGCCTCAGATGACTACCCTGCTTGCAATTTCAGACGGTACAAGCATTGTGTCCGAAAGCGTGTGGGATAACCGTTTCAGGTATGTTGAACAGCTTACCAGAATGGGTGCAAAAATACAGGTTGATGGTAAAATTGCAATTGTTGAGGGTGTTGAAAATCTTAAAGGTGCTCCCGTTAAGGCTGACGATTTGCGAGCCGGTGCGGCAATGATAATTGCCGGTCTTGTGGCACAGGGTACTACGGAAATAGAAAGCGTTGTTTTCATTGACAGAGGCTACGAAAATGTAGTTGAAAAGTTCAGAGGTATCGGTGCTGACATCAGGAGGGTCATAAGACCCGACAGTGAAGCTCAGCAAGTTGGTTAAACTATGGCAAGATTTATTTCGCTGTTTTCTTCAAGCTCGGGAAACAGTACATATATAGGAAATTCTAAACACGGTATTTTGATTGATATCGGTAAAAGTGCAAAGCAGATTGAAAATAAGCTATTCAGCTTCGGAATTGACCCGAATACAATAGATGCAATCTTTATTACCCATAGTCATTCTGACCATATTCAGGGTGTAAAGGTGTTTGCGTCCCGTTACGGTACAAAGGTTTATGCTTCTCAGGGGACTCTTGATGAGCTGGAACAGCAAGGTTGCATCAATGATAAATTTGACGCATTTGTCGTGCCTTATGAGGGTGTGGATTTGGGTGATATGTTTATTAAATCGTTCCGGATATCCCACGATACTAAGGAGCCCTGCGGATATTCCGCATCTTTTTCTGACGGCAGAAGAATTAGTGTTGTGACAGATACGGGTGTTGTAACGGATGAAATATTAAGAGCGATCAGGGGCAGTGACCTTGTGTTGCTCGAATCAAATTATGACGAGGGAATGTTGAGAAACGGACCGTATACATATCAGCATAAAATGAGGATTTTATCGGAAAGCGGTCATTTATCAAATAATGATTGCGCCGAGCTTTGCAAGACCCTTGTTAATTCCGGAACAACAAGATTTGTTTTAGGTCATATCAGTACAAATAATAATTTCCCCGAACTGGCTTTTGAAACCGCAAAGGCGGTTTTTAATGAGATAGGTGCAGTCGAGGGTGTGGATTATATTCTTTCCGTCGCCAAAAAGGACGGGTCGGATTTGATAACATTATGATAAATCTTACAGTAATAGCTTTGGGAAAATTGAAAGAGGATTATTTGAGAGCCGCCTGTGCCGAATATCAGAAAAGGCTTAACGGTATATGTAAGTTCAGCGTTGTGGAGCTTAATGCTCAGAAGCTTTCGGATAATCCGTCACAGACGGAGATTGATACTGCACTTGATAACGAAGCAAAGTTAATACTTACAAAGATACCGCAGAATTCCGTAGTGTATGCCTTATGCATCGAGGGCAGACAGATGTCCTCCGAAAAGCTCTCGGAGGCTTTGCAGAGGCACGCCGTTGCCGGCAGGAATAATGCGGTTTTCGTTATAGGAAGCTCTTACGGCTTGTCACCGATAATAAAGCAAAAAGCCGATTTTAGATTTTCTATGTCGGAAATGACCTTTCCTCATCAGCTTGCACGGGTAATGCTTTTTGAACAGCTTTACCGTGCTTCTCAAATTGAAATGAGAACGAAATATCATAAGTAAGTGATGTTTAGTTAGAAGTGAGGAGTTAGGAGTTAAGGGGTGGATGTTTGATAGTTAGGAATGAGGAGTGAGGAGTTAGGAGTTGAGGGTGGGCAAAGCCCACACCCGATTTTATTTTTTCTCAGTAGCTTACAAAAAATCCGTAGGGGAGTGCATTGTGTTCCCGAAATTAAACCGTAGGGCAGGGGTTTACTCCTGCCATAGAATAGAACAAAGATAAAAGGAGAAAATCAAATGCTTAATAAGTTAGTTGAAATGTCAAGAAAATACGGAAAAAATCCGGAATATGTTTTAGCCGGCGGCGGCAATACTTCATGCAAGGACAAGGACTTTTTGTACATAAAAGGCTCCGGAACATCTCTTGCCACAATCGAAGCAGAGCAGTTTGTAAAAATGGACAGAAGCAAGCTCAATGAAATGTGGAGTAAAAAATATTCCGATAACGAAGCCGAAAGAGAAGCTCAGGTTTTGAGTGATATGATGGCTTCCAAAGCACCGGGCAACGAAAGTAAACGCCCCAGCGTAGAAACATTACTTCACGATATTTTCAAGCAGACCTTTGTGCTTCATGTTCATCCTGCACTTGTAAACGGTATTACCTGTGCCGTAAACGGTCAGGCAGCTGCCGCAAAGCTTTTCCCGGAGGCTATATGGGTTGAAGCTACAAAGCCCGGTTACATACTTGCTGATTTGTGCAACAGAAAAATGAATGAATACCGCAACGCAAACAATAAAGAACCCAACATTCTGTTTTTACAGAACCACGGTATTTTTATTGCGGCAGATAATATAGATGAAATTGACAGACTTGCTGATTTTGTAATGACCTCAATTAAAAACGAAGTTAAAAGAGTACCCGACCAAGCGGAAAAATCCTCCTGCGAAAAGAAGGTAGCCGAAATAAAGTCGGAGCTTGAAAAAATTTATGACGGTGTATGTGTATTTGCTAACAATGCGGATATTGAGAATTTTGCAGAAAGTATTGACAATATGAAGCCGTTGTTAAAGAGCTTTACCCCCGACCATATTGTGTATTGCAAGGCTTATCCTCTCTATGTTGAAAACGCAGATAATCTTAAAGCCGATTATGAAGCTTACGAAAAGGCAAACGGCTTTAAGGCTAAAATAGTCTTCATAAAAGGTGTGGGAATGTTCGCAATCGGTGCAAACGAAAAGGAAGCAACAATTGCAAGAACTGTATTTTCAGATGCTATGAAAATCGCTGTTTACACCGAAAGCTTCGGCGGTGCATACCCCATGACCGATGAGCTTATTGATTTTATCGTAAACTGGGAGGTTGAGTCTTACAGAAGCAAGACCAGCTTAGGGAAATAATCCCGTTATTAATTAAGAATTAAGAATGAAGAATTAAGAATTGACGGTGGGTAAACCCACACCCGATCTAATGTGCAATGTGCAATGAGCAATGTGCAATGTGCAATTAAAGGTGGGTTTCACCCACACCCGTTATATAATGCTTTTGGAATA
>JAZUIT010000060.1:0-4116 GCA_045642385.1 Acutalibacteraceae bacterium | reverse complement strand
GTTGTGCTTATGTTTGCAATATGTATTGCGGTTTCTTATGTTATAAATTTTGTGTTAAAATTTTTGAATGGACTTATTTTTCCGGATAAAAGCAAGAATTGATTTTTTATTCAAAAGGCAGGAACGCTAAGTGAAAAATATATTTTATTTTTTAGAAAATTCAGCGAAGAATTTTCCTGATAAAATATGTGTATCTTTCCTTGATAAGAACTACACATACAGTACACTATATGAATATTCCAAAAAATTAGGCACAATCATAAGAAATGATATAGATTTTGTAAATTAACCTATCATAGTTTTTGCAAACACGAGTGTTAATACAATACTGTATTTTTTTGACGTGTTATACAGCGGAAACTATTTTGTGCCGATTGACCCGGATGCTCCGATTGAGAAAAACAGAAAAATCTTAAACGATTGTGATGCAAATGTAATTTTAGGTGACGAAGAATACAGAAATGTGTTTAAAGGCAGAAAATATTATTCTGTTGAAAATATTTCCGATGATGTTGAGTGTATTGATGTTGACTTATCAATTGAACCCGACACACCGGCGTATATGGTGTACACATCCGGTTCAACAGGAAATCCCAAAGGTGTTTTGAAGAGCCACGGTGCAGTAATCAGTTTTATTGAAGCGTATACCGAAACTTTTGATTTTTCAAATGACGAAATAATCGGAAACCAGACACCGTTTTTCTTTGATGCTTCCTGTAAAGACTATTTTTTATCTGTGTATTTGGGAGCAACATTGGAAATTATTCCGACAGAAAAATTTGCAATGCCTACCGAGTTGATAGAATATCTTAACGAAAAAGAAATAACATTTATTAGTTGGGTTCCCACAGCTTTGTCAATAGTTGCACAGCTTAATACTTTTTCATTTATTAAACCGACCACATTGAAAAAAGTGTTTTTTGTCGGCGAAGTAATGCCGATGAAATACCTGAATAAATGGCGTAAAGCTTTACCGAAATTAGAATATGTAAATCTTTACGGTCAATCCGAGTTGTCGGGAATTTGCACATATTACAGGGTAAAGGGCGAATTTGAAAATACAGATATTTTACCCATGGGCAAAGCTTTAAAAAATTGTAATATTTATCTTGTTGATAACGGAAAAGTTGTCACAGAACCGGAGCATATCGGCGAGATGTATATTCAAAGTCCGGCTCTTGCATTGGAATATTACAATGACAAAGAAAAAACCGAAAAAAGCTTTTTGGAATGTGATTTCGGTGACGGCTTAATAAGAAGCTTCAAAACCGGTGATTTAGCAAAATATGATTGTGACGGTAATCTTGTTTTTGCTTCAAGAAATGATTTTCAGATAAAGCATATGGGTCACAGAATTGAATTAGGGGAGATTGAAACAATCGCAAATTCATTACCCGAAATTGCAAGGTGCTGTTGTCTTTATAATTCTGTTAAATCAAAAATCATCCTTTTTGTTGAATTGTCAGATGACAAAAAAGATATTACAGGCAGAGAAATTTTGAGTAAATTAAAAGAAAAATTATCAAAATATATGGTTCCGTCAAGGGTGAATATATTAGAAAAAATGCCAATTAATGCAAACGGCAAAATTGATAGAAATAAATTAAAAGAGGAATATCAAGTTGTATAACAAAAATGGATTTGATACAAAAGAAATGACAGTTGATTTTTGCATTTGATTTTAGATAGGGGGGGAGAGTTTATGGAAAAATTTGTACCTTACAACAAGCTTTCAAAGAGAAAACAAAAAGAGTTTAATAAGAAAAAGCGTAACACCTGGGGAAGCTTAAACCCGGTAACACGCAAGCCGAAAAATCCAAAGGCTTATGACAGAAAAAAGGCACACAAGTGGGATGATGATTCCTACTGTGTGCCTTTAATTATTAGTAATTATAACTTGATTATTTTTTCTTCAAGAGGAGCATTTACACGGAAGTTAGGCATCGGAATAGTTTTTCCGTTGTTGACAACCGAAAGGGAAGAAAGCAGTCCGACTGCTGTCCATTCGCAAGCCTTGTAAACATTAAGATCGGGCTGAGTGTTGGTGCGAACAGCATTGATAAAGTCCTCAACGATAAAGAAATCTCCGCCGCCGTGACCTGCATTGAGCTGGTCGTCCTGTGCTACTTTGTATCTTTCGGGAAGATGTTCATTGTAATCCGTAAGCTGTTGCCATTCCATGTGATCCATAGGATTATTTTCACCGACGATTGAAATTCTGTCTGTGTCCTCTTTGTGTCCCTTGGATTCATAAATGCCCTTAGTACCCTGAAGCAGGAAGTGAGTCATATTGTGGGGACGGGGTGACATACAATCTGTGCGTATACTTAAAAGCTTTCCGTTAGCCGTACGGCACATAGTTGTAGTACCGCTGTCCTGTTTAAGACCGATGTCATTGTAAACACCGGGGGAGAATGTGCTGATTTCGGTAATTCTGTCACCGGGGAACCACTGCATAACCGGACCTACGCTATGTGTGGGATAAAAATTACCTCTCTTACCGCACTGCCAGAAAGAACGCCAGGAGGTTTTGCTGTTGGGATATACAAATAAATCGCTGATATTATGAAGATACATACCCTCAGCATAATAAGGCTCACCTAAAATTCCCTTAGCGACAAGGTTTTTAACAAGCTGAACCTGGGGAGTATAGATGTAATTTTCTGCATACATATATACTTTTTTGTATTTTTCAACTGTTTCACAGAGCCACCAAAGCTCATCCATTGAAACGCCTGCTGTAACCTCACACATAACATGTTTACCGGCTTCCATAGCGGCAATAGCCTGGGGAACATGACACTGCATAGGTGTGGAGATAATAACAGCATCAATATCCGATTCCAACATATCCTCAAAAATACGGTATCTGCGTTCCTTGGGAACATTCAATTTTTCAGCAGATTCATTAAGATGTGCTTCGTCAAGGTCGCACATAGCATAAATTTCAACATCATCTATTGCTTTCAGTCCGCCGACTGTTGACAGACCTCTTGTACCTGCTATACCAACTTTAATCATAGAAAATAACTCCTTTCAGTCAATTTAACACATTATAACATAATAATTTGTTTTTTTCAATGCTTTTTTGGTATTTCAAATATTTTTTACCTAAAACGATTTGAACAGTTGATTTTTATATTTTTTTATGTTACTATATTTTAAAGTTACAAATTAACAATATTTATGTCGGTATATGATTGTATATTGATGATAGAATAAAATTAAAATGTATTTTGAGGTGTGTTATGTTCGGCGGATTTTATATGCGTGGATTTTATTTTGATTATACCTATTTTTTAGTATTGCTGGGTGCCTTGATTTGCGGAATTGCATCTGCTAATGTGAACAGAACTTACAGAAAATATTCAAAATTTTCAAATGTCAGGGGACTGACTTCACAGGCGGTTGCAAGTATGATTTTGCAAAGTGCCGGAATATATGATGTGAGAATTGAAGTGATAAAAGGAAATCTCACCGATCATTATTCACCCAATGAAAAGGTACTCAGGTTATCTCAAACGGTTTATGATTCTACATCTGTTGCGGCTATCGGTGTTGCCGCCCATGAATGCGGTCATGCAATTCAGCATCAAGAGGAATATTTTCCATTAAAGCTTCGCAGTCTTTCTGTGCCTTTGGCAAAAGTAGGTTCATGGATTTCGTGGCCCGTAATTATTGCCGGTCTGATTTTTGGTATGTTAGGACTTGCAAGAATAGGAATTTTCCTTTTCTCTTTTGTGGTATTGTTTCAGCTTGTAACTTTACCTGTTGAATTTAACGCATCAAACAGGGCAGTGAAAATATTAGAGCAGAGTAATATCCTGTACGGTGATGAGCTGGAGGGTGCTTCCAAGGTATTGAGAGCGGCGGCTATGACTTATGTTGCGGCTTTATTCTCAACTGTATTGCAGTTGTTAAGACTTGTCTTGATAGTGGGCAGAAGAAACGACAGATAAAATACAATGTAACGGTCAGCAGGTTTTGTTGACTGTTTTTTATTGCAATTCTTTTTATGATATGATATAATCAAATAAAATAAACAGGAGCTTTTTATGAAGATAAAAGTAATCGAAAAATCATATAATGATGTTATAAAACTGAAGTCGCCGAAGC
>JAZUIT010000059.1:0-2893 GCA_045642385.1 Acutalibacteraceae bacterium | reverse complement strand
ATCTGAGGAAGTCCCCGGAATTGACCTTTATTGCTGACAATTCCGTTGAACACGCCATAGATATTGCGAAAAAGCTTAATGAGCTGAAATAACAATTTTAGTGAGGAGTTAGGAGTGAGGAATTAGGAGTTGTGGTGCATTTTGCAAAGCAAAATGTCATAGTAAAATATTATAGGTAACCTTAATAAAACAATTACAATGGGTGTGGGTGAAACCCACCATTAATTGCACATTGCTAATTGCACATTATAATCGGGTGTGGGCTTTGCCCACCCTCAACTCCTAACTCCTAACTCCTAACTTAATATGTAAGAATAGAGGAAAAAAATGTCACTTATTAGTTTTGAAAAAGCTGTTGAAATTTTGAAATCACTTGATAAAATTGCAATACTTTGTCATACAAACCCTGACGGAGATACCTTAGGCTGTGCTTTTGCATTAATGAGAGCATTGAAAAAAACAGGTAAATCCGTTAAGGTTATGTGCAACAGCGAAATTCCGAAAAAATTTTCATATCTTTATCAAAACCTTGAAGCAGATAATTTTCAGCCGGAAAATTATGTTGCGGTTGATGTTGCGGATTCAAAGCTTTTGGGTGATGAATTTTCGGAAAAATATGCCGACAAAGTAATCCTTGCCATTGACCATCACGGCTCCAACAGAGAATTTGCGCAAAACACATTTGTGGACAGCTCTGCCGCCGCAGCTTGTGAAATTATTTACAGGGTCATTCTTGCGTTGGGCGTGGAGATTGATGTTGAAACCGCAAATGCAATTTACACCGGTCTTTCAACGGATACGGGTTGTTTCAAATATACGAACACCACCCCTGCCACCCACAGAATTGCCGCAGAGATTATGGAGCTGGGTGCAGACTTCGGTATGATTAACAAGGTTATGTTTGAAACCAGAACCCGTTCCTATGTGGCGCTCGAAAAGCTTGCAATGAACTCTATGAAAATGTTTTTTGATGACAGATGTGCAATTATTACGGTCACTCAGGATATGTACAGGCAGTCCGGCTCGGATGAAAGCGAGATTGATGCAATCTGTGCTATCCCCCGTCAGATTGAGGGTGTTGACATCGGTGTCACCGTTAAGGAAAAATCAGAGAACAGATATAAAATTTCCGTTCGCACAAATGAGCCTTATGATGCATCACAAATCTGTGCAAAATTGGGCGGCGGCGGTCACCCGAGAGCCGCAGGCTGTGAGATTTTGGGTTCGCTTGATACGGTATATGACAAGCTTCTGGAATGTATAGAGGAGTTCACCCAATGAACGGTATTATAGTTCTCAATAAACCGCAGGGTATCACATCCTTTGATGCAATAAGGCGGCTTCGAAATATAATAAAGGAAAAAAAGGTCGGGCATACCGGTACACTTGACCCTTTGGCTACGGGTGTTCTCCCTGTTATGATAGGCAGAGCAACCCGTTTTATTGAATTATTACCGGTGTCGGATAAGTCTTACAGGGCAAAAATTTTATTGGGCAAAACCACGGACACACTTGACAGCACCGGCAAGGTTTTATCCGAAACTACACCCGACTGTACACCCGATAAATTCAAAACCGTTATGGCTGAATTTATCGGCGAAATTGAGCAAGTCCCCCCTATGTACTCCGCAATTCAAAAGGACGGAGTAAGGCTTTATGAATTAGCTCGTCAGGGGATTGAAATTGAAAGAGAAGCCCGAAAAATTACCATTTACAACATTGATTTTTTAGGTTGTTATGATAATGAATACGAAATTCGGGTTGACTGCTCAGCAGGTACATATATAAGAAGTCTTGCGGCGGATATTGGTGAAAAATTAGGCTGCGGTGCGATTATTACAGAGCTTGAAAGATTGTCCGCAAACGGTTTTACAAAGGCTTATACTCTTGAAGAAATTGAAGAAGCCGTAAAAAATGACAAGCTCAACGAAATTATTATTGACACAGACAAAGCCTTGACTGCTTATGATGAGGTTGTTGTGTCAGTTTCTCAGGCAAAGCGTTTTAAAAACGGCGGTGAGCTTTTTGTAAACAGGCTTAAAAAGAAAATCGGCACAGGTCTTTACAGAGTTTATTCTCCTGACAATGTATTTTTGGGAATCGGTGAAAACCAGGACGGTGAATTATTAAAAATCAGGAAAAATTTTTAGCAGGGAGTTATAAAATGATGAAAAAAGCAATCGCAGTATTTATTGTTATTTTAACTGTTTTATTTTGCTTTCCCGTAACGGCGTTTGCCGTGAATAATTCAAGCCATATCAATCATAAAACACATCTGCAAGGTTTGGTTACCGATGAAAACTGCGAAACCGATTTTTGCGGTGAGTTTTACTGCGAAACCTGCGGCAAAACATACTTGGCTCCCGTTACATACAAGGATTTGGGTATGCCGATAATTAATATTGAAGGATCTATGGAGGGTATGTCAAAGGATAAAAAGAAAAATGTTGTTATTTCATATTCTTCGGAAAGCTTATCTTTCACATCAGATGCCACATTAAAATGGCAGGGAAACACTTCAATAAATTATCCGAAAAAAAATTACAGCCTTGCACTTTTAAAGAGTGACGGCAGTAAAAATAAAATTAAAATTGTCAGCGAATGGGGCAAACAGAGTAAATATTGTCTGAAAGCAAACTGGGTTGACGCATCTCAGTCTCGCAATATTGTTTCGGGTAAAATTTTAAGCCAGGTAATTCATTCAAGAAATAAAGATGATGAGCTGAATGAGCTTAATAACGGCGGTGCTGTTGACGGTTTTCCCGTTACAATGTACCTGAACGGAAAATTTTTAGGCTTGTACACATTTAATATTCCTAAGGATAAGTGGATGTTCGATATGGATGACGAAAGCAAATATCAGGCATTGCTTTTCGGCGGAAGATGGTCCGAT
>JAZUIT010000058.1:0-2938 GCA_045642385.1 Acutalibacteraceae bacterium | reverse complement strand
TCACCGATTACAAAGAAAACATTCATAGTTCCCACTTCTTCGATGTACTTTCTCTCAACACCGTCAAGCCAGAGAACCTGAGTATAACCGCTCTTATCTGCTTCGTCCTGAGCCTTTAATGATGCGGCATAGTTACCGCCCGTTTTTGCAAAGCCTATTCCGCCTCTTACAGCTCTTACATAATTCTTTTCAACATAGATTTTAACCGGGTTCAATCCCTCGGGATAATATGCACCAACAGGGGAAAGAATTACAACGAAAAGAAGATGATGTGCCGGATGAACACCAACATGGGGGTCGATTGCAATAATAAAGGGTCTGATATAAAGTGAAGTACCCTCCTCTGTGGGAATCCAGTCCTCGTCAACCTTCACCAATTCTTTGATAGCCTCAACTGCAAATTCTTCGTCAATCTGAGGAATACAAAGACGCTCGTTAGATTTATTCATTCTTGCCATATTTTTGTCAGGTCTGAAAAGTAAAACTTCGCCCGACTGTGAACGGTAGGCTTTCATACCCTCGAAAACCTCCTGACCGTAGTGCAAACACATTGCGGCAGGGTCAAGACTCAAATCACCGTAAGGTACAATTCTCGGATTGTGCCAGCCCTCACCCTCGTCATAGTTCATCAGGAACATATGATCGGTATAATAGTTACCGAAGCCTAATTTATTCTGATCGGCAGGCTTCTGCTTCTTGTTTTTTGTTAATTCAATCTTAATTTTTTCCATTGCTTTTCACCTCAACTATTAATTATACCACTAAATGAGAAAAAAGCAATTACTTTTGTTAAATTTTCCAAATATATTTTGCGTAATTCATTACCGTTCTGTCGGAGGAAAACTTACCGGATGCACACATATTATGCCAGCATTTCTTTGCAAATTCAATTTCATTTTTCTGACATTCGTTTAATTCTTTACGGGTTTCAAGGTAGGTGTTGAAGTCAAGCATAACAAAATACTTGTCCTCATATACTACGGAATTATATAAATCCCTGAACATACCGGTGTTATCATCACTCAATGTGCCGTCAATCAAAGCGTTCAAAACCCTTTGCAGCTTCACATCATAATTAAAAAGCCTTTGCGGATTGTAATCTTCCTTAGCCTTTTCGATGCCCTCCACCTTTGCTCCGAAAATAAAGTTGTTTTCTTCACCGGCTTCCTCGACAATTTCGATATTCGCACCGTCATAGGTTCCCACGGTTACCGCACCGTTTAACATAAGCTTCATATTACCTGTGCCGCTGGCTTCTGTTCCTGCTGTTGAAATCTGCTGGGATGCATCCGCCGCCGCTACAATTTTTTCCGCGTAGCTCACATTATAGTCGGAAACGAAAACCACCTTAATATATTCCCTGACCTTTTCGTCTGAGTCAATGAGCTTTGCTACCTCGTTTACAAGCTTTATAATAGCCTTTGCCCTGTAATATCCCGGTGCCGCTTTTGCTCCGAAAACAAAAACAGTGGGCTTGAAATCCGTAATTTCTCCGTCCCGTATTTCAAAATACAACTCCAAAATTGCAAGAATATTCATAAGCTGTCTTTTGTATTCGTGGAGTCTTTTTATCTGCACATCAAAAACCCAGTCGGGATTTATTTCGATATTTTCCTTTTCTTTTATATATTTGCAAAGCTGTTGTTTTTTGAGCTTTTTAATATTTATAAATTTTCTTAAAACATTTTCATCATCTGCGAAACGGTCAATATCCTTTAATCTGTAAAGCTTTTTTACCCAGGCGGTACTGCCCATAAGCTCGGTTATAAGCTCCGACATTTCACGGTTGCACAAAAGCATCCACCGTCTTTGAGTGATACCGTTTGTCATATTATAAAATTTATCGGGATAGATATTGTACCATTCACCCAATACCGTGGACTTGATAATTTCCGTGTGAATTTCCGCTACACCGTTGATAAACTTGCAAACATAGCAAGCCAAATAAGCCATATTGACAATATCGCCGTCAATAATTTTCAGGTTACATTCCTTTTCACACAAGGCATTGATTTTTACGATTATTTTCGTGGCATCGGGACATATTTTTTTGAGCAGTTTAATATCCCATTTTTCCAAAGCCTCTGCCATAACAGTATGGTTCGTGTAATTGAACACCTGCTTTGCAATATTTAAAGCCTGTGTAAATTTAATGTTTTCAGCTAAAAGCAATCTGATAAGCTCCGGAATTGCCAAAACGGGGTGAGTATCATTTAACTGTATTGTTACAAAATTTCCTAAATCTTCAAGAGAATTTCCCGTTTGTTTATACTTCTTTAAGATGTCCTGTAAGGAAGCACTTGTGAAAAAATATTCCTGCCTGAGTCTTAAAAGCTTACCGCTTTGTGTGGAGTCATTTGGGTAAATTACCCTTGAAATATCCTCGGCACGGTTTTTGTCCCTGACCGACGCTTCGTATTTCTGCTCGTTGAACAGGTTGAAATCAAAGGGTGTCAATGCTTCACTTTGCCACAGTCTGAGGTTGGAAAGATTTTTTGTTCTGTAACCTAAAATCGGCATATCATAGGGTACGGCATTCACCGTCATATCACCGAATTTTACCTGAACGGTGTCTTCATCCTTTCTCACTGACCACGGGTCGCCGTTTTGTGTCCAGTCATCTGCGGTTTCTTTCTGAAAACCGTTTTCAAAATACTGCCTGAATATACCGTATTTATATCTTATTCCGTAGCCGTCCAGGGGTATGGAAAGTGTTGCCGCGCTGTCAAGAAAGCAAGCAGCCAGCCTGCCCAAGCCGCCGTTACCCAGGGCATCGTCACCGATGCTTTCCAGCTTATCAAGAGATGTACCCTTAGCCTTTAATTCTCTTTCAATTTCATCCGTCAGACCTAAATTCATAAGGTTATTGAAAATCCCTCTGCCCACAAGGTATTCCGCCGAAAAATAGTAAGCTCTTCTGCCTGAATTGTGCTTTTCT
>JAZUIT010000057.1:0-5604 GCA_045642385.1 Acutalibacteraceae bacterium | reverse complement strand
ATTACCCTTTGACTTTGACATTTTTTCGTTATTTACATTGATATATCCGTTGTGCATCCAGTAATTTGCAAAGGGTTTGCCGTTGCAACATTCACTCTGTGCAATTTCGTTTTCGTGGTGAGGGAAAATCAAATCCTGACCGCCGCAATGCAAGTCGATAGTTTCACCCAAATATCTTCTGACCATTGCGGAACATTCGATATGCCAACCGGGACGACCGTTTCCCCAGGGAGATTCCCAGTAAGGTTCACCCGGCTTTGCACTCTTCCACAATGCAAAATCCATAGGTTCAAGCTTTGTTTCGCCTATACTTATTCTTGCGCCTGCCTCCAAATCCTCCAAAGGCTGATGTGAAAGCTTACCGTATTCTTTGAACTTTTTGGGGCTGAAATAAACATCCCCCTTGGATTCGTAGGCATAACCTTTTTCCACAAGCTCTGAGATAATATTGATAATTTCGTCAATGTTTTCCGTTGCTTTGGGATGAACGGTTGCAGGTCTTACATTAAGACCCTTTGCATCAGTCCAAAATTCCTCAATATATTTTTCGGCTACTTCCTTGTATGTCAAATTTTCCTCGTTTGCTCTCTTAATAATCTTATCGTCAATATCGGTAAAATTCTGAACAAATTTTACATTGTAGCCCCTGTATTCCATATATCTTCTCATAATATCAAAGATACACAACGGACGGGCGTTTCCGATATGAATAAAATTATATACGGTAGGACCGCAGGCGTACATTGTAAGCTCATTTTCCTTAATTGTTTTAAGCTCCTGCTTCTGTCTTGTAAGGGTATTAAAAATTATCATCTGCTGTTTAACTCCTTTTCAAGGGTATTTATTCGCTGTTCAAGTCTTTCGATTTCCTGCTTAACCGGATCGGGTACATGAACCTGGTCAAGGTTATCCACTCTTTCACCGTTGCGTCTTACAACTCTTGCAGGAACACCGACAGCCGTACTGTCCGGAGGAATTTCTTCAAGCACCACCGCACCGGCGGCAATATTTGAATTATCACCTATTTTAAATGGTCCCAACACCTTTGCACCGGAACCTATCATTACATTATTACCGATTGTGGGATGTCTTTTACCCGTGTCTTTACCGGTACCGCCCAAGGTTACACCCTGATATATGGTGACATTATCCCCGATAACAGCCGTTTCACCGATAACAACACCCGTGCCGTGGTCGATGAAAAATCTTCTGCCGATTGTGGCGGCAGGGTGAATTTCTATACCTGTTTTTCTTACTGCTCTCTGCGACACCGCCCGTGCAAGAAAAAACATTTTGTGACGGTAATACCAATTAGCTCTCCTGTGCATCCTGACGGCTTTAAAACCGGGATACAGGAAAAATATTTCCAGCGATGAACGAGCCGCTGGGTCTCTTTCCTTGACACAGGCAATATCTTCTCTTAATCTTTCAAACATAGATAACCTTTCTTATTTGGTAAAATCTATAACCTTTCTCGAATCGACAATATAAACAATTCCGGAAAGAATTGTAAATACAGCCGCTATCCACAGTAACACATCCGCAACGGGGAAAATGTTGAAGCTTTCCGGTAAAATCTTAAAACCGAATTTTAACTCAGCCATCACCATAATTGCTATTGTGGAAATCATCTGCACCGTGGTTTTGATTTTTGCAAACATATTTGCCGGGATAACAATTCCCTGAGTTGTGGCGACAAGTCTTATTGAAGTAATTAAAAATTCTCTTGCCAAAATTATGGCAACAACCCACACATCACAGAAGCCGTATTTCAAAAACAAAAGTAATGCGGTTGTGACGAGAATTTTATCCGCCAACGGGTCAAGGAGTTTTCCCAAAACCGTAATCTGGTCATTTTTTCGTGCCAAATTACCGTCAATAAAATCCGTAACCGATGCCACACAAAAGATTATTGTTGCTATTAAAAACCTATGCGGCAAAATCTCCAATGTTGCCGTCAACAAAAATATTGGAGTAAGTATAATTCTGAAAACAGTTAATTTATTCGGAACATTCATAGCGTTCTCCTTATATCGCCTTGCCGATGAAATCATAAGTTTCACTTACACCTATAATATCAACATAAACAAAGCTGCCCTCTTCGATATTTTCATTACTTGTAAAAATTACGCTTCCGTCAATTTCCGGTGCATCCATATATGAGCGACCGAAATATGTATCGGTGTAGCCGTCATAACCTTCAACCAGAACCTTTAAGGTTTCGCCCACCTTTTCGGAATGTTTTTCCTCCACAATGGTCATCTGGCTTTCCATAATTATTTCGGCTCTGCGGGTTTTTAGCTTTTCGGCAACCTGATAATCCATTTTAGCGGCAGGGGTATTTTCCTGCGGTGAGAATACAAAACAGCCTAAGCAATCAAATCTCGCATCCTTTACAAACTGCGCAAGGTTTTCAAATTCTTCATCACCCTCACCCGGGAAGCCTGTCATAACCGTTGTTCTTATACAAATGTCTGGGATTTTTTCCCTTAATCTGTTAAGCAAATTTCCGAGGCTTTCGTTTGTACCGGGGCGGTTCATTGCCTTTAAAATTTTATCGTCTGCGTGCTGAATGGGTAAATCAAGATAATGTACAATCTTTTCCTGTGAAGCCATTACATCAATAAGCTCATCCGTCATTCTTTCCGGATAGCAATACAGTAATCTTATCCACTCAATGCCCTCAATTTCGCAAAGCCTGTTTAAAAGCTCGGGTAATTTTAATTCGCCGTAAAGGTCTTCACCGTACCTTGTGGTGTCCTGTGCAACCACTACCAATTCTTTTACGCCCGTCTCGGCAAGCTGAGTTGCTTCGTCAACGATATTTTCCATTGTTCTTGAACGGAATTTGCCGCGAATATAAGGTATAGCACAATAGGAACAGCAATTTGAGCAACCCTCGGCAATTTTAAGATATGCCCAGTATTCCGGAGTTGTAAGAAGTCTTTGACCGTCAAGCGGTAAATCGGATTTATCGGGGAAAACGGAAATTGTTTCGCCCTCAATAACCCTTTTGCAGATGTCCGCAATGTCTGCATTTGCACCGATACCCACAACCGCATCTATTTCGGGAATTTCTTTCAGTATATCTTCCTTATATCTTTCGCTAAGACAGCCGGTAACAATAATTTTACTTATGGTACCCTCTTCTTTGAGCTGTGTCATATCAAGGATATTTTCAATGGCTTCCTTTTTCGCATCGTCAATAAAGCCGCAGGTATTTACGATAACCGCATCTGCGCCCTCGAAATAATCCACGATTTCAAAGCCGTTTTCCTGAAGCTTTGCCAGCATCATTTCCGCATCAACCTGATTTTTGGGACAGCCTAACGAAATAATTCCAATCGTGTACGCCATTAGTAATATCCTCCCTTATCGGACAATGAATTTAATACCTTCATAATATCGGAATGTTTATAACCTAAGCGGACAAGGGCGTTATATGTTCTGCGAAAGCCCTTTTCGTCCCCTAATTTATCAATATATTTTGCGTTTACAATTTCTTCAATATCCGCCACGGGGTCTGTATCAAAGGAAGACACAACCTCGTCAATAATATCCCTGTCAATTCCTTTTGCGTATAATTCCCGTGAAATTGCAAAAACGGACATTTTCTTTTTGTTATACAATTCATTTGCAAAGGCAAGCGCAAATCTTTCATCATTTATGAGATTTAGTTCCTGTACCCTGTCAAGTGCCGCTTCAACCGCATTTTCGTCAAAGCTTCTCAACAGTTTTCTTTTAAGCTCCTGACGGCTGTGGTCTCTTGAAGTGAGCAAAGTCAACGCCTTGTTATACGCTCTGCGGCAACCGATTTTTTCTTTAAGCTCCTCAAATTCTTCCTCGGTTATATCTTCTCTGTAAGAATAACCGGAGCTGTACCAGTAATCCGCATCCACCGTCAGGGCATACTCGCCGTCAATACTTATATGTATTTTTGTACCCTTGCCTTTGCTTGAAGTAATTTTCATAATCAGTCTTCAACATCAATGTCAATGCTTGTTTTAATTGCCTTGCGCTCGGCAGTTACAGCCTTGGGCGGCTCGGAAAGCTTAGCGGCTTTTTCATTAACATCATCATTTTTGAGCTGACACATTTTAATATCATTTTCAAGTCTTGCCATAAGCTCTGGATTGTTTTTAATAAGCTCCTTTGCCTTATCTCTGCCCTGGCAAAGACGCTCCGGACCGTAAGAAAGCCATGAACCGCTCTTTTGAATAACATCAAGCTTTATACCGAGGTCAAGAATTTCGCCCACGTGTGAAATACCCTCGCCGTACATAATATCAAATTCAGCCTCTTTAAATGGTGGAGCAACTTTATTTTTACCAATTTTAACTCTTGTTCTTGAACCGATAAACTCGTTGCTTGCACCTTTGAGCTGTTCAACACGGCGAACTTCCATACGCATTGAAGCATAGAATTTCAAAGCCCTGCCGCCTGTTGTAACCTCAGGATTACCGTACACAACGCCAACCTTTTCACGAAGCTGGTTAATAAAGATTATAGTGGTATTTGATTTTGAAATAGCACCTGCAAGCTTCCTCAAAGCCTGTGACATAAGTCTTGCGTGAAGTCCTACATGTGAGTCACCCATATCGCCCTCAATTTCAGCCTTGGGAACCAAAGCCGCAACGGAGTCAACAATAATAATATCAAT
Organism: Acutalibacteraceae bacterium; assembly: GCA_045642385.1. Classification (GTDB taxonomy): domain Bacteria; phylum Bacillota; class Clostridia; order Oscillospirales; family Acutalibacteraceae; genus RGIG2945. Next base: position 944 of record JAZUIT010000057.1, on the reverse strand, counting down.
AGCGCCCGACCTTGTGAGAGCTTCCGCAATTTCCAAAGCCTGCTCGCCGTCATCAGGTTGAGATACCAAAAGTGAATCAATATCCACACCTAAATTTTCCGCATAAACCGGGTCAAGTGCGTGTTCGGCATCAATGAAAGCCGCTTCACCGCCGTTTTTCTGAGCTTCTGCCACCATGTGGAGTGCCAAGGTTGTTTTACCCGAAGATTCGGGACCGAATATTTCAATAATTCTGCCCTTTGGAACACCGCCGATGCCCGTTGCGGCATCAAGTGCAATGGAACCCGTTGAGATAGCCTCAACATTAAGACTGCTGTTTTGACCGAGGCGCATAATCGCACCCTTGCCGTATTGTTTTTCAATTTGAAGTAAAGCCGTTTCAAGTGCCTTTTTCTTATCAGCCATATTTATTCCCTCCGTAATTTATAGTACAAATGTTCGTTACGCAGATTATTATACTTTATTATACTATAAAAATCAACCTTTTTAAAGAGATTTTTTTATTTTTTTTTAATTTATAATAACTATTTGATAGTATCACAAAGAACTGTCCCGGTTTACTTGCGTTATAACAGATGGTTCTGATATATTCAAAAAGACAAACAGAGCTGTAAGAAATGCGGTTTTACAGTTCTGTTTGTCTGTCATTTAATTAAAATTGCAATTAAGTATATGTTATTCATACTTAATTTCCTATTGAAAAAATAATTTCTTCCCCCGAAAAAATTTCAATATTATTATTCTGAATGTGCATTGAAATTTTTTTATCCTCTATCCCCTGTCCTAAATTTCTGGAATTGTTATATGCGGTTAAGGCTCCTACCGCTCCTAAACCTGCAATTAAAATCAATGCAACAGTTAAAAAGTATTTTTTCAGAATGTCTGCCGTATTTATCACCTCACACATATTTATTATGCATTTTTGCAAGGGAAATTGCAAAAAG
>JAZUIT010000056.1:0-2923 GCA_045642385.1 Acutalibacteraceae bacterium | reverse complement strand
GTTGTATTCCGTCACATTTGATTGATACGGTAATTGACTATAAAAAATTAGGTGCTACCGGTGCCATTATGGGTTCGGGCGGAATGGTTGTTATGGATTCCACCACCTGTATGGTATCTATGGCTAAGTTCTTCCTTGACTTTACAGCTAAGGAATCCTGCGGTAAATGCGTTCATTGCAGATTAGTTACAAAGAGAATGCAGGAAATTTTACAGCGTATTGTTAAGGGCGAAGGCAAAGAGGGCGATATCGAGCTGCTTGAAGAGCTTTGTGCCAGCATTAAGGACGGTGCATTGTGCGGCTTAGGTCAGACTGCTCCCAACCCGGTATTGACTACAATAAAATACTTCAGAAACGAGTACGAAGCACATATCAACGATAAAAAATGTCCTGCCAAGGAATGTGTTGATTTGCTTTCATATAAGATTACGGATAAATGTAAGGGCTGTACTTTGTGTGCAAGAAATTGTCCCGTTAATGCGATTGAGGGTAAGGTTAAAGAGCTTCATAAAATCAATCCCGATGTTTGTATTAAGTGCGGCAAGTGCTATGAGAACTGTAAGTTCGGTGCAGTTGTAGTTGAATAAAGAGAGGTATTTATAATGATTCATTTAACGATAGACGGTGTAAGCGTAGAGGTTAAAGAGGGTGCCTCCGTCCTTGACGCTTCTAAAAAAGCCGGTGTGGAAATCCCTACACTGTGCTATGATGAAAGAGTTGCAACCTACGGTGCCTGCGGACTTTGTACAGTTGAGGTTGAGGGAATACCGAAGCTTTTGAGAGCCTGTGCAACAAAGGCAACAGAGGGTATGGTTGTTAATACAAAAACTCCCAGAGTTGTCCGTTCCAGAAAAGTAGCTTTGGAATTGTTACTTTCCGACCATGACGGTGACTGTAAAGCTCCCTGTTCACTTAACTGCCCTGCCGGAACAGATTGTCAGGGCTATGTGGGACTTATCGCAAACGGCGAATTTAAGGAAGCTATTTCACTTATTAAAGAAAAAATCCCCATGCCCGCTTCAATCGGCAGAGTTTGTCCGCACCCCTGCGAAAAGGCTTGCAGAAGACAGAATGTTGAAGAGCCTGTTTCTATCGCTTGGCTTAAAAGCTTTGCGGCGGATATGGATTTAAAATCCGATGAACCTTATGTTCCCGAAATTGCAGAAGCAACGGGCAAAAAGGTAGCAGTTATCGGCGGTGGTCCCGGCGGACTTACAGCGGCATATTATCTCAGATTAAAAGGTCACGATGTAACGGTTTTCGATGCAATGCCCAATATGGGCGGTATGCTTAGGTACGGTATTCCTCAGTACAGACTTCCCAAGGAAGTTGTCGAAAGAGAAGTACAGGAAATTGCCGCAACCGGTGTTAAGCTTCAGAACAATGTTAAAATCGGTAAGGATATTACACTCGAACAGCTCAAAAATGACAATGATGCGGTTGTTGTTGCAATCGGTGCATGGAAGTCAAGCTCAATGAGAACCAAGGGCGAAGACCTTGACGGCGTTTTGGGCGGTATTGATTTCCTCAGAAATTCCGTTATGAAATTACCTCTTAATATGGGTAAGAGAGTTGCAGTTTGCGGCGGCGGTAATACCGCAATGGATGCTTGCAGAACTGCCATAAGACAGGGTGCGGAAAAGGTTTATGTATTCTACAGAAGAACCCGTTCCGAAATGCCTGCCGATGATGTTGAAATTACAGAAGCCATTGAAGAGGGTGTAGAGTTTAAATTCTTAACCAATCCCACCGAAATTCTCGGTAAGGACGGTAAGGTTTGCGGTGTTAAGCTCCAGCTTATGGAATTGGGCGAGCCTGACGCTTCCGGTAGGCGTTCACCTGTTCCGATTGAAGGTGCATTTGAAGAAATCGAGCTTGATACGGTTATTATGGCAATCGGTCAGCACGCAAATCTTGAAGGCTTTGAAGACCTTGAACTTACAAAGAAAAGAACTATTGCCGCAGATGAAGCTACTTTCAGAACATCTATGGAAGGTGTTTTCGCTGTCGGTGATGTTACAAATAAGGGTGCAAGCATTGCCGTTGCCGCAATAGGTGAAGGTCAAAAGGCGGCAAATGTTATTGACTCATACTTAAACGGCGAAATTGTCGGCTATAAAAAACCGTACACAGTTGAAAGAGAAGTACCTCAGGCGGAATATGATGCCCGTGAAAAGGCATACAGACCGAAGATGGCACAGCTTTCGGCAGATGAAAGAAAGAATAATTTTGAAGAAATCGTAAAGGGCTATACAGTTGAACAGGCTAAGGCGGAAGCCGGTCGTTGCCTTGAATGTGGTTGCCATGATTATTATGAATGTAAGCTTATCAGATATGCAAATATGTATGATGTACAGCCTGCAAGATTCGGCGACAACAAGCATAAGAGAAAGACCGAGCAGACACATCCCTTTATCGAGAGAAATTCCGATAAATGTATTTTGTGCGGACTTTGCGTAAGAGTTTGCGAAGAGGTTATGGGCGTTACCGCTTTGGGACTTATCGGCAGAGGTTTTGACACAATTGTTCAGCCTGAATTTGATAAGCCTTTGCTTGAAACAGATTGTGTTTCCTGCGGTCAGTGCGTAAATCTTTGTCCCACAGGAGCTTTGCGTGAGTTACAGCCTGTTGCAAAGTCTGTTCCCGTTAAGGAAAAGGAAACCAAGACCACCTGTGCATTCTGCTCCGCAGGTTGCCAGATGAAGCTTACCTCCGTGGGTGATACTCTTATGAGAGCTATTCCGGAGGTCGAATGTTCATTGCTTTGTGCGAACGGTCGTTTCGGCTTCGGCGAAAGACAGAGTATTGACAGAAAGCTTGAAGCAAAGGTAAAAGGTAAGGCAGTAAGCTTCAAGGAAGCCGCAAAAGCAATAAATGAAAGTTTTGCAAAGTTTAATGCTGATGAAATCGGTGTGGCAATTTC
>JAZUIT010000055.1:0-7598 GCA_045642385.1 Acutalibacteraceae bacterium | reverse complement strand
TGCATAGCTTTGGAAAACCATTGCTATATCCCTGTCTTTCGGGGGAATATCGTTTACCACCTTGTCCCCGATATACAATTCACCCTTTGAAACGCTTTCAAGTCCCGCAATCATTCTCAGAGTTGTGGATTTTCCGCAGCCTGACGGTCCCACAAGAATTAAAAATTCCTTGTCCTTTATTTCAAGATTTAAATTCGGTATGACGGTCGTGCCGTCATCGTAAGTTTTTTCAACATCCTTGAAGGTAATTGTTGCCATAATAAAATCCTTTCTATCCCTTTACTGCCCCTGCAATAACTCCCTTAATAATATATTTCTGACAGCTCAAATAGAACACAATTATCGGAATTACCGCCAAAACAAGCATCGCCATAAAGCCGCCCCAGTCAACCGAACCGTAAGCGCCCTGCATTGCAATCTGAATTGCTACCGGTACGGTTTTCTGTCCTGTTCCTAAGATAAGGTACGGCAATAAATAGTCGTTCCATATCCACATGGCATTGAGTATTGCCACGGTTATTGCGGTGGGTTTAAGCATGGGGAAAACCACTCTGAAAAATGTCTGTATAGGTGAACAGCCGTCAATCATTGCCGCTTCCTCTACCTCTAAGGGTATACTTTTTACAAATCCGCTGAGCATAAATACCGATAGTCCTGCACCGAAGCCCAAATATACAAATACTATACCCACGGGATTATTGAGGCTTAATTTTGTTACGGTAAAGGTCATAGTATACATTACCATTTGAAAAGGTACTATCATACTGAACACAAAGGCATAATACAGAAGCTTTGTGAATTTGTTTTTTACCCTTGTGATAAACCACGCCGTCATTGAGGTGCAGACAACAATCAGTATTACAGATGCCACCGTGATAAATACCGACCTTGCAAAAGCATAGAAAAATCCTGAGGTTGTAAGCCCTTTTACATAATTTGAAAGTCCCGCAAAGCTTTCTTTGTCGGGCAGTGCAAAAGGTGTACTTATGATATGAAGCTTTGATTTAAAGGAGTTTAAAATTACAATTACAATGGGTATCATAAAGGCAACCGCAAGGATGGTTAAAACCACCGTGAGTGTTATATTTTTCGATTTTCTCATCAGCTTTCAACCTCCCTGCGTCCGGTAATTCTGAGCTGTATAAAGGCAATTACAGCCACAAGTACAAAGAATATAACTGCCTTTGCCTGACCTACACCCTGCCAACCGGTTCTGCCGTAAAAGGTATTGAAAATATCCAGCGCCAACATCTGTGTTGCCTTTCCCGGCGCTCCTGCGGTTAAAGCTAAATTCTGGTCGAACAGCTTAAAGGAATTTGTCAGGGTCAAAAATGTGCATATTGTGATTGACGGCATAACCATGGGGATTGTAATTTTGAAAAGTGTCTGTGTGGGGGTGGCACCGTCAATGGCTGCCGCCTCCTTCACATCACCCGAAATATTCTGAATACCTGCTATATAAATTACCATCATATAGCCGATTAACTGCCAGTTCATCAGGATTACAAGTCCCCAGAAGCCGTACTTTGCATCATAGGTTATATCCACTCCGAAGTAGTTTAATACACCGTTTATGAGCAAATTCCATATATAACCCAAAACAATTCCGCCGATTAAATTCGGCATAAAGAATACCGTTCTGAATAGGTTTGTACCTTTAAAAGCTCTTGTCAGAAGTGTTGCCAAAATGAAAGCAAACACATTTACGGTAATTACCGATACAATAGTAAATTTAACCGTAAACCACAGTGCATTTGAAAAATCGTTATCTGCCGTGAAAATTTTTATATAATTTTCTATACCTGCCCATTTTGCATCCGTCACTACTCGGAATTTCGTAAAAGACAGATAAAGTCCCATAAAAAACGGCACAACAAACGAGATTAAAAATGCTGCCACCGTCGGTATTATAAAAAGCGGGAAATATTTTTTCAGTGTTTTCTGCATTCTAACACACCCTGATTACTGAATTGCTTCACTTTCGGAAGCCCATTTTGATATAGCTGTGTCCTTTACATAGTCCCAATCCTTTGTACCCTGTGCATACAAAAGCATGGCTGAGCCTAATTCATCCTTGAACATCTGACTGGGGAATAAGGTGAAATTCCACGGAACCGTGTTTATTGAGTCCATTTCCATCCAGCGGATAACTTCCTTTGCCAACGGGTCTTTTGGTCTTTCGTTTTCGAGATAGGTGTCAAAAGGTGCAATAAAGCCCAACTCATCCGTTACAAGCTGTTTACCCTCAACACTTGAATTCATCCAGTAAATAAAATCCTTTGCCGCTTTCTGCTGAGCTTCCGATGCCTTTGAGCTTACACAGAAAAAGTTTTCCGTACCGATACAAAGTCCCTGATTTTCCTCACCGTCAATGCCGGTATAAATGGGGAGATATTTAACCTTGTCCTCCTGAACCTTGTTGCCCTTTGTTTCCTTAATCTGTTCATAAGCCCAGTTGCCGTTTTGAACCATAGCGCACTGCTCCAAAGCAAATTCAGCCATAGAGTCCTCAACAATTTTTGTACCCAACTGTTTGGGGCTTACTGTGGAATTATTGATATATAAATCATAGATATTCTTGAAATTGTCGCCGTATTGGAATTTGATTTTCTTTGTTGCATCAGAGGTTAAATCAATCTTATTATTCTTAAATTCATAATACAAAGGTATATTTGCAAGGTGTGTTTGCCAGCGCCAATCCTCACCGGGTTTCATTGATGTGGCGGCAAATACACCCTTTATACCCAATTTTTCCTTATTTGCCTGCATATCCTCCGCAAGCTCTTTAAGCTTTGCAAAATTGTTTATTTCGTCCATTGAAGTATACGGTGTTTTCTTGTCCGACAACGCAAAATATTTGTCCGTAATTTCCTCGTTATAAATAATACCGTAGCCCTCAACAACATAAGGAATACCGTAAACCTTGCCACCCGAGGTTATTGCAAGAGATTTATCCGTCAAGTGCTTATAAAGTTCGCTGTCCGATAAATCGGCACAGTATTCTTTCCAGTTTGCATAGCCACGGGGACCGTTTATCTGGAAAAGTGTGGGGGCTTCGGAGGTTGCCATTTTTGCCGTAAGTGTCTGCTCATAAGTGTTATTTGCCGCAGTTTCAACTATTACCTTTACTCCTGTCGCCTTTTCGTATTCTGCCGCTATTTTTTCATAAGCCGCTGCTATTTCCGGCTTGAAGTTAAGGTATCTGATTACGGTTGCAGTCTCAGCCTTTTTACCGCAGGCTGTAAAAACTGCCGTAACCACACATAAGGTCATCAATAATGCTGTAATTTTTTTCATATTTTTCGCCCTTTCATTAATGTTACTTTTATTTTTGCCTTTTGTAAAAATTTTATACACTTATTTGATTTCAATATTCAAAGTTATTTTTTCGGCTATCCTTTTAAATACGGGTCCGCAGTCCAAACCGCCGGAGGTTCCGTTTTCTTTTAAAATTACCACCGCATATTTGGGATTTTCTTTCGGAAAAAATCCTGCAAACCACGAATTTGACTGATTTCCGGAGCTTTCTGCCGTTGAGGTTTTGGCACAGGCTGTTGTGTTCAGGGGCATATAACCCTCTGCCGTTCCGCTTATCAGGGTTTCCTCCATACAGTCCTTTAAAATATCCGTCGTGCTGTCGGACAAAACCTTTGAGGGTGCTTCATTTACACATTTTTTCACATTACCCGATTTGTCAACCGTACCCTCAATCAATGTCGGGTGTACATAATAACCGGAATTTGCAATAGCCGCCGTCATTGCCGCCACCTGTAATGGCGTTGACATTAAGCTTCCCTGACCGAAGGACAGATTTGCCAGGTCGCCGTCATATTTAATATCACCGACTGCCGGCAAATTTCCATTTTCGGAAACAATACCCTCACACAGCCTTATTCTTTCACCGAAGCCTAAGGAAGCGGCAGTATTTATTATTTTTTCCGCGGATATTTTCCGGGACAAATTTATAAAAAATGTGTTGCAGGATTTCGCAATTGCATCTTTCAGACTTATATATCCGTGGCTTTTGTGATTGGCGCAGTAAAACTCGGTGTCCCCCACCTTGATTTTACCCGCACAGTCATAATCATCATTTATATTTTCTTCAAGTGCCGCCGCCGACACAACAAGCTTAAAAACCGAGCCTGTGGAATAAGCACACAAAGCCCTGTTTATAAACGGAGAATTTTCATCATTCAGGGATTTTTCAAGATTATTTAAATCGTAAACCGGTCTGCTCACCATGGCTCTGATTTTAAAATTATCTGTATCCAGCACCACAACCGCACCCTTTTTTATTTTGTATTCATCCGCCGCCGCTTCGCAGATTTTCTGAATATTCCTGTCAATTGTGAGCTGTACACCGTCTTTGTCGTAATAACTGCCCTTTTCGATTTTCGGATTGATACCCATAAGCACCATACCTCTTGCATCCACCGTATATCTTGCGGTTACAATTCGGTTTGTGCCTTTTAAAATGCTGTCAAAGCTTTCTTCAATTCCGCTGACACCGTCGCCGTTCATATCCGTATAACCGATAATGTGCCGTAAAAAATCATTATTTTCGTACCTGTCAAAAACAGTTATTTCCGCTATATCGTCACAGAGCAATTTCTTTTTTCCGAGAACGATTTTTTCCGGATTGCCCTGTGCAAAGCTATCCCTTATTTCCTTATATTCTTTACTCGTCAGACGGTTTCTCAGGACATTTAACGATTTACCGGTGGGATTAATTATACCCACATTTTTTTCTTTGTAATTTACAAGCTTTTGCATATTGCAGTCGTAAATATTACCTCTGGTTTCAGATACGGTTACAGATTTTGTGCTGTTGGTAATTCCTGCCTTGTTATACTTATTAACAACTAAAAAAGCGCATCTTGAAAACAAAAGCATCATAGATACGCATACTATATAGGATATTGTATTTAATCTTTTTTTCAAAATAATCAGTTCTTTCACGGAAATACTTGTTTATACAATGAGGAATGAGGAATTAGGAATGAGGAGTGAGGAATTGATGTGCATTTTGCAAAGCAAAATGTCATTGTAAAAATTATTACAAAAAATTGATAAAAACATTTGTCATTGCGAACCGTGAAACGGTGTGGCAATCCACATTGTGCGTACATCAGGTTTCCTTGGACTGCCACGGTCGTAAACTCCCTCGCAGTGACAGTTTTTATAAAACAATTACAATTGGTGTGGGTGTAACCCACCATTAATTGCACATTATAATAGGTGTGGACTTTGTCCACCATTAATTCCTAACTCCTAATTTCTCATTCCTAACTGTATAAAATATTTTGACCGCATTGAACCTAAATTATGTCCAATGCGGTCTTACCATTCATATCCAATTTCCGTATAGCCGACAACATTTCCGTCATCGTCATGCAAAGCTTCCATAAGCTTAAAATAAACAAATTTATTATTTTTTCGATTCACGGCAGCACGGTAATCAATTTCGATTACTGCCCGAAATACCGTAATAATTTTCCCGTCCTTATCAACAAAAGTGCTTTGAATTTCTAAATTTTCATCCGGAACAATGAGATTTTTTATATACTCATCACTGATTTCTTCAACCGAATAATCATAAAAATCACGGTTATTTTTCAGTTGCCAGTCCCGCACTGTTGAAAACAATTGCCGATAATCTTTTATCATCTCTTAATAAGCCAGTCACGGACGATTGATTGAGTTTCCCCGGGATTTTTCGTAAAAATATTCTGAGCATTCATATTAAGTGCCTTAAATACATCGGCTTTGCTGTCAACATTATATAAGGACACCTTAATTTCTTTACCCGTCAGCAATTCAATCCATTTTGTTGAAGTCTTTTTAAAATCAAGATTGACGGAATACGCACCCTTAATAATATCCAAACAGCTTTCGACATAATCCTTATCGTCAATTTTGCTTTTGTCAAGGCTCATATCCAGCATATATCTGATGTTTGGAGTTTTAAAATTAATATACTCCGCATTATCCTTATTTACACCGCAGAAATAAAGTCTTTCCAGCATTTCATACTGCTCTGCAAGTTCCTCAACCTTTTCTAAATTTGTAAGCTCGTGGATTTTCAGAACAATATCTATATCCTTATACGATGTTTTAAGAGTTTTAAACGCAACAGCCAGGGGTACAGTCGTTTTTTTATCGACATCATCCGCATTATCCGTCAATACAGGCTCATCCTTTGAATTAAACATCAGGTCAAGCTGTATGTTTTTGCAGTTTGACTGAGCCGCATTTTTAATTGCAGACAGGGTGTTAGGTGTGCTTTTTTTGTTCCCCGTCAGCGCTGTCAATGTAAAATCGGGATGAAGCTCGGTAGCTATATTATCCTTTGAAATATTATTTCCGGAATTTGCAATACCCCATACAGCCAAGCAAACCAAAACAAGAATCACTATTGCGGCAGAAACGAGAACCGCCACACCCTTACCTTTTAATTTAATTTTTCCTATAACTATTTTTTTCAACGGTTACAACTCCTGATTGTGATTTCCAAAAGCTTATCGTAATTATCTTCGATAGCCTTTACAAGTGCAAACTGAGTTCTTGCTCTGACTAAATTGTGTTCAGGATATTCGGTTTTGAAATAGACATCACCGTCCAAGTAATCGGACAAAAATCTTATACCGCATTCATAGGTCATAAGCTTTGCACCGAAAGGCAGATATTCAATTTCCGTTTCGTTGAAGCAATTTCCCGCACCCTCAATAAAGCCCTTTGTAAAAGCTTCATACAGGTCTAAGTCTATATCAACCAAGCTTACATCCTTTTCGTCCTCAGCCGCAGTATTCGCACCGAAGCGGATAGCATCGCCGAAATCGTAAAGTGAAAGTCCCGGCATAACCGTGTCAAGGTCGATAACGCAAATACCCTCATTTGTTTCGGCATCAAACAAAACATTATTAAGCTTTGTGTCGTTATGTGTAACTCTTACGGGGATTTTACCGTCCTTTTGAAGCTTTAACAAAACACCGGTATCCTTTTCCCTTGCGAGGGCAAATTCCACCTCCGGCTGAACATTTTCGAGTCTGCCGGACTTGTTATTTTCAATAGCAATTTTCAAATTATTAAAACGGTCAACCGTGTTATGAAAATTCGGTATTGTATCATAAAGGTCATCTATGGGGTAATCGGCAAGCTTTGCCTGAAATTCACCGAAAGCCTTACCTGCGTTATAAAACTGCTCCGGTTTTTCAATGCTCATACAGGTATAAACATCGTCAACATACTCATATACCCTGAAACATCTGTCTTCATTGTCCCTGTAATAGGTTTTGCCGTCAATTGTCTTATGGAAAATCAAAGTGCTTCTGTTGGCATTTTTACCGCTTTTCTTTGCAAGAAAATCCGTCACGCCGAAAACATTGTGCATAAGCTTGTCCGGTTCCTTAAAAGCGTAGGTATTAATCTGCTGTAAAATATACTTTTCAATTTTGCCGTTATTATCAAAGCTCAAAAGAAATGTATTGTTAATGTGTCCTTCACTCTTTTTTTTGCAGCCCACATACTCACCGTCAAATTGAAAATGCTTTCTTATCTCGTCAATATCAAAAATTTCAGACATTTTTTCACACCTCTCA
>JAZUIT010000054.1:0-3426 GCA_045642385.1 Acutalibacteraceae bacterium | reverse complement strand
TCATGCTAAGACCGCTTGGCCTCCGACTTAAAATCAGCTCGCAGGATTTTTTTGCCTGAGCTACCAGCATAGTAAGACCGTTTGCGGTTTTTATATTATTTCTTTCTGCATCAAGCAGAAATTTTGTTTTGCTCGGATTGTAAATTAAATCAACAGCGGCTTCACATTTTTTAAAGCTTGAAATATCAATCACAGCCGCACCGTTTTTCGGATACATTCCGACGGGGGTGGTATTCACTATAATTTCCGCATCGAAATTTTTATCAATATTTGTGTAGTTGTTTTCACCGCTTCTTGAAATTACGGTAACATTTGCGCCCAAATCTTTGAGAACGGCACAAACGGTTTTTGAAGCACCGCCGGTACCTAAAACAATACATTTTTTGCCGCCGACATCAATAATATTACTGTTTAATAAATATGAAAATCCGTAGTAATCCGTGTTGTCACCGATAAGCTTTCCGTTGTTGATTGTGATGGTATTTACACTGTGGAGCTTTGCCGCTGTTTCGGATAATTTGTCACAAAATTCAATAACTGTTTGTTTGTATGGAATAGTAACATTCAGACCGTCAAAGTTTTTTTCTTTCAGAAATTTACCCACATTTTCTTTTTCAAGCTCAAAAAGCCTGTAATCATAATCAGCTAAAAGGGAGTGAATTTGCGGCGAAAAGCTATGTGATAATTTTTCACCTATAAGACCGTAAGACATTAAAGCACCTCCGAATAGCTTCCCAAATAACGGAAACTTTCAACCTCGTTTTCAACACTTGTCAAAAGCAAAGTCAAGTTGTCCGAATAAACCGAAGTGTTGAAATCAATATAAAACATAAATTCAAAATCTCTGTCGGGTATCGGACGGCTTTCAAGCTTTAAAATATTTATATTTAAGGCGTTGAATTTTGAAATAATTTTATAAAGTGAGCCGGGTTCGTGCTTAGTCGAAAACATAATGCTTGTTCTGTCTGCCCCGGGATAAATCTCGGGATTTTTTGAAATACAGATAAAACGGGTATAGTTGTTTGCGTTATCCTGAATGTTATCTGCAAGTGAATTAAGATTATAAATCTCAGCACAGCTTTTTGAACATATTGCGGCAATATCCGTTCTGCCGGAGCTTGCAACATATTCAGCCGCCTTCGCTGTATTTTCGCAGGATGTGATTTTTACATTTAAGTCTTTGAGATAATCTGCACATTGATTTATTGCCTGTTCATGGGAGTAAACCTCTTTAATATCGGTCAATTTAACACCTTGCTTTGCAAGCAGAGAATGACCGGCAATAATTCTTGTACTTCTCACAATGTTGAAATTGTGATTAAGCATCAAATCATAAATTTTATTAACTGAACCTGCGGTACTGTTTTCCAAAGGTAAAACACCGTATTTGCAAAGACCGCTTTCAACAGCCTTGAACACATCATCAAAGGTGGAAAAGTTCATAATTGTAGGCTGTTTAAAAATTTTTTCAGCCGCAATATTTGAATATGCACCGGATGAACCCTGACAGGCAACGGTTGATTTTTCGGGAAACAGAGAGGGGGTATTTTTAACTGCGTTATTAATTTTTTCTGCCGTTTGGGATACAGTGTTTAATAATTTAATCTGCCTTGTTTTGCTCAAATCCATTAACAAAGAAAACAAAGCTTTAATGTCATCGGAAAAATCTTCTCCGGCAAGATGACTGACTTTTTCAAGTAAAATTTTTTCCCGATTACTGTCAAGAACAGGCAGATTATTTTCTTTTTTGTATTGGGCGACTTCTGTTACCAGTCCGGTTCTTTTTTTGTAAAGCCCGACAAGCTGAGAGTCAACCTCGTCAATTTCTTTTCTGATATTTTCCAAATTCATATCATTTCTCCAAGTATTACCAAAGCTGCTACTGCCTCGACACAGGGTACTGCACGGGGAACAATGCAGGGGTCGTGTCTGCCTTTAACAGTAAGCTTGCAGTTTTCTTTTGTTTTAAGGTTTACGGAATTTTGTTCAATGCCTATTGACGGGGTAGGCTTTACGGCAACACGGAAAACTATGGGCATACCTGAACTGATACCGCCTAAAATTCCGCCGTGATTGTTGGTTTTTGTTTTGACTGTGTCACCGTCAAAATAAAATTCATCGTTGTTGTCAATTCCCGTGATAAATGCACTGTCAAAGCCGTTACCGAATTCAATTCCCTTAATTGCAGGTATGCCGAAAATTGCAGAGGATATAAGACTTTCCAAACCCTGAGCATTCGGATTACCCAAGCCGGCAGGAACATTTTCACATACACATTCAATAATGCCGCCAACGGAATTTCCCTGCTCTTTCAATTGTAAAATCTTTTCGTTTATTTCCCCGGAAATACCGTCACAATTATTTTCAATACCGCCTATACTTTTTATTCTTGCATTAATTTTAATATTTTTGCTTTCCAAAATCTGTAAAGCAATACCGCCGGCAATACACAGGGGTGCGGTAAGTCTTCCGGAAAAATGACCGCCGCCGGAAACATCATTAAAGCCTTTGTATTTAATATGACCTGTAAAATCCGCATGACCGGGGCGGGGGACATCCATAATATTTTCATAGTCATTTGGATTGACATTTGTATTTTTTATAACGGCACAAATCGGAGCACCGCAGGTTTTGTTATTTACAATACCGGAAAGGAATTCAATTTTGTCTGCTTCTTTTCTCGGTGTGGAAAGAGTATTTTGTCCCGGAGCTCTGCGGAGCATAAATTTATTAAGCTTTTCAAAATCAATTTCAAATCCGACGGGCAGACCGTCGATTACCGCACCGATGGCGGCACTGTGGGACTGTCCGAAAACGGAAACCTTTAATTTTTCCCCGAATACAGAAGACATATTTCACACCTCGAATTTTCCGCCTAAGCTTTCAAAATCTTTAAAAAAACCGGGGTAGGATTTTTTAACAGCTTCGGCATCATTTAATATTATTTTATCTTTACTTATAAGTGAAGCAACAGCCGCAGACATTGCAATTCTGTGGTCGTTAAAGGAATTTACTTCGCCGCCGTCCAGATAACCTTTTGAAATAATTTTCAATCCGTCATCATATTCAATAACTTTTGCCCCTAAATTTGTAAGCATCTGAGCGATAGCTGACAGTCTGTCACATTCCTTGTATCGCAATCTTTTTGCATTTATTATTTCCGTTTCACCTTCATATTTGCAGGCAACAACACAAATAACGGGGATTAAATCGGGAATTTGCGAAGCGTCAATTTTTCTCGGAAAATTATTCAGGATAGTGACAATTTCTTTGTCGCCCTGTAAAGATTTTTCATTAAGACCGTTTATTTTTATGTCAGCACCCAAGGCGTTTGCACAAAGAAAAAATGCGGCGTTTGACCAGTCGCCCTCAACTTGAAATTCTGTTTTATCCGAAGCAAAAATTTTTATTGCTTCCTTTGTCATA
>JAZUIT010000053.1:0-2462 GCA_045642385.1 Acutalibacteraceae bacterium | reverse complement strand
CTGCTCGGGCATTCCTTCACTGAAAGGGTCGTATATCTTTCCGGCAAACATTTTATCGGTTTCTGTCATTATTTTTTTTTCGTTATGCTTTTCCATAAAAATCTCCTGTACAAATTCTGATTTGTTGATATAAATTTACTTCTTAAATGTAATGTAAAGCATTGAGCCACTTTCGATTTTCTCGGGAAGCGGAATTTCGACCCATTTGCAATCTTCGTTTACAGTCCAGCATTCATCAATTGTATATTCGCCAGCGTCAATTTTCAGCTTTCTGTCTTTCTTTTCTGAAACATTGGCAATAAGGAGTGCCTGCCCATCTTCGCCTGTTGCGGCAACGGCATAAAGGTCATCCTTCAGCTTTCTGTTCTTTATTTCAGCCTGACTGCCAAGCTTATAAAGCTGACCGAATGCCCAGAAACCATAATAAGCAGGTGAAGGCGTTCCGCTCTTGTAGAATAACCCCGCCCAGAGATTGCCGTCGCTCAAACCGCTGTAATAATGCGCCATAGCAAGTCCCTCATTCTGGAACATAATCAGCATTGAAGTCTGATTTGCACCGTATCGGCGGTCAATTTTTTCATTTTCCGTGGGGTTGTAGTTCCATTCGTCACAGATAATTTCTGTATCGCCGTAACCGGCGCTGGTAAGCTTTTCTTTGACATAGTCAATATATTGTTCATTCTTATCCGTGACTGTATAGCTGTGCCAGGAGAAGAAATCCATCGGAGAATTATGTTCTGTAATATATTCGAGGAAGCCTTCAAAGAAAGTAATAAAATACTGATTTCTTGGAGTTGAACCGGAGTTAATATTATTGGTTTTAGTCAATGCGTAAAAACCACAGGAACCATAACCGCCGATTTTAAGGTCAGGGAATTTTTCTTTCAGATATGTTGCCGAAACATCATAAAGACGGTAGAATTCTTCGGGAGTGCCCTGCCAGAAAACATTTTTTTCAACAATATCTTCATTGTCAGGTTCATTCCAGATTTCCCAGTATTCTATGCCATATTCAAAGCCGTTTGCCCAGCCCTCGTTATAGTGAAGAATAATATGTTCACAAATCTGTGCCCATTTATTGTAGTCAGCGGGAGGAATAAGATATTCATGGTCTTTTACTGCATCACTCCAGCTTATACCGAGTCGGAAAAGCGGCTCCATACCGGTATCGGCTATTGCAGCAATAACCTTGTCGCATTTCTCAAAGTTATATGAATTTTCATCGTTTACATCGGCAGAGAAATCGGGAAAAATATTGTGAATGTCTGTTTCGACCGTATCGTGGGTTCTGCACGATGTCATATTCGCCTCTGTGAAATAACTGTTGATTTTGCTTTCAAGCTTATATTCGGGCATTCTGCCGACATTGTGAACGGGTCTGATTTCGTCAACAACATTATCAAAATCAATTCTGATAACATTTGGTGTAAAAATCATCTGCCCAAGGGAAATAATAAACGCGAGAACCGATGCAAAAAATCTTTTTAACATAAAAACGCCTCCATGTCTTTTCCTTAATTATAACATTATCAGAAATAAATTCAATATAAATATATAAATTTAAAGGCACGAAACTGGAATCATCACTCCACTTCCGTGCCTTTTGTCTGTTGTACGCTTTCGGATTCTCCGACCTGCGTGTAACAGGATTTACATTGCCACAGGTTTTACGCTTTCGGGCATTCAGCTCTCTTTGCTTTTTCTTGGAGAGCTTTTCGTAAGGTATGAACTTTTCCATACTTTTTACATCCTTTTGGTTACAGAAGGATACCACAATTAAAGGAGTATGTCAATGCCGAAAAAACCTAAAAGTCCGTGCAGTTATCCCGGCTTGCTTTATGTCAAATTTTATGATATTTTATTGGGGAGGAGCTGAGAAATCAGTTCTCCTTGGCTATGTTTGTGGATAGCAGTGTCTTGGTTGGAGCTGCTATCCTTTTATTTTTGTTCGTAAAATATATAGATTTTCGCCTTAAAACAATCGCGCAACCGTCGCATAACTATCGCACTACCGTCGCGCTACCATCGCACAACTTTTTATTATCGTCGCACAACCAACGCGCAACCGTCGCACAACTTTACTGTTCGTATCAAAATTGACTAATGATGAAAATCTTTAAAATCGGATATTTTATAACATATACTGCGGGAAATAGCGTAGGGATAATTAAGCGTAAGTGCCGAAAAACCTTTATTTATCAAGGGTTTCAAAGAAAAATACCGATTATGATAATTGTATCATAATCGGTATAGTATTGTGGTGGACCCGAAGGGGATCGCACCCTCGACCTTACGGATGCGCACCGTACGCTCTCCCAAACTGAGCTACGAGCCCGTGTCTAGTCTGTCAGATTTTTTATTAGGTTGTGTTTTATGGGGTTGTGTAACCGTGCCTTTCAGGCTCCCAACTGTGCTACGCGCCCGTATGTAACCCCTTGCGGGGTTAATTTTTATTCCTGAGG
>JAZUIT010000052.1:0-10852 GCA_045642385.1 Acutalibacteraceae bacterium | reverse complement strand
GTTGCCATTATATCACATATAAATCCGTAAATCAACAAATTATTCATTTCGTCTTGTCGCATTAATTTAAAATTGTTACGAATTTATTTGAAATAAAAATTTTCCGCTCAACAAATATAATCAGGTATTCGGCATTGTTTTACTTCGTCCTCTGTGATATACCTTTTATATTGCTGATTGTCCATTCGGAAGCATCAACAGTAAGAATATTTCCGCAATATTCGCACTCTGCCGATTTATTAATATCCACCGGAGCACCGCACTTGGGACAGGTTACGGTTCTTGTTTCGCCGCCGCCCTGTACGGTCTGCGTACCGGATTTTCTGACAAGAGTATATTCATAAGTCATAAATTTTTCGGAATTTTTGCTTCCGCTTATAACATTACCGGTTTTGTCGTCAACAGTATAATCAACAATTCTTGTTCTGAGCTGTGCGGTAATAGTATCATTTTCGCCCTGTACAGACCAGCCCATTAATAAAACATCAAGCACGGCAATTTTTTCGATATAATTTGTCTGCTTATTTCTGACAAAGGCTTCAACCTGTCTTTCGCACTGACCGTAAAGTGTGTCGGTAAGATAAGGTCTTAAAGAAGTAATATCCTTATCCTGCCAGGCATTTTGAAGCTTTACATAAATATTTGAAAGCTTATCCCTCAATTCAGTCTCGGAGAAGCCTGCATCCTTCTCAATATATGTGTTCATTGGGTTAAGAGTACTGACCTGTGTAGGCACAGCACCGGGTGCAACGGGAGCATTATATTTTTTCTTAGGAGCTTTGTTTTTCTTTCTGAAAATTGCAAGGAGAATTATTGCGGCTACACCGACAAGTCCCACCTTGCCGATAAAATCATTGTCATCATCAGCCTTTGAAGCATAAAGCCCCGTCACATCAAACTTCGTACCCGTGCTGTCGATATGGTCATAATCCACCACATAATATCCGTCACCGCCGTTGTTATTATCATTGTCATTTGAAATTACATAGAAGAAATACTTTGTATCTTCCCTGTCATTATTTCTGTCATAGTCACGGTCATCGCCAAAATCAAAATCATCATCGTCACCGAAGTCGAAGCTGTCACCGCTATCGAAGCCGCCTCCGCCTCCGAAATCGTTATCACCCGCAAAATTACCGAAGTCGGCACCTGCATTAAACGAAAATACAAAGAGAGAAGCCACTGCCAAAATGATAATTAATAATCTTTTTTTCATTTTATATCTCCCCCTTATTGAATTTTTTAATTCGTTTTATGAGTAAGAACACAGCCACAACAAGGCAAATTCCTCCGAGTAAAAAGGGAATTTTAAAATCCTGTTCTTTTGATTGGTTTAAAGTTTTTACACATTCTTCAGCATTTTCGCATTTAGTAGTCACTATTGAAAATTCATTGTCAACCGGTTTAATACTGTTATCTGACTGTATTCCGAGCATTGAAACTTCTTTTGTGTCCTTGGTAATTGCGTATTCAAATTTTATTCTGAGGTCACCGATTTTCGGATGGTTTATGTCGGAATTTTTATAATAATATCCGTCATGACCATAGGTGTAGCCTTTGATTTTTAAATTCTTACCGCAGTCAATTTTCTCGGTTATTTTCTCATTTTCGCATATTGCATACAAAAAAGAATTATCAATATTCAATTTACCCTCGCCGAAGGAAGCTTCACCGTAAAAATATGTATTCCTGCAATTTGACGGAAAATCGGGATTTAAATATATTTCGCCTTTCTGTCCCTTAATCTCACCTAAGTTCAGGGGTGAAAATGATTTTTCCACAGTATCACCGTTTATTTTATACTGATACATTTCAACGGTTCTTTTTAAAACCGCACCGTCACAGGTTACCCCGAAAGTGCTGTCCTTTGCGGTCTTGTCAACCGAAATTTTTCCGCTTGTAAAAACCAATTTACCCTCATATTCCGGGTTACTCTCACACTGAGTCAATGAATAAGGTTCGATTTTCGGCTTTTTGCTTTCGGTGCTGATAAGATAAAAGCCGTCCGCAAACCAAATAATTGCAATTATAAACCATATCAATGTAGCCGTTGTAACATCCTTAAAGCTGAATTTTCTCATATTTTTTCAGACCACCTTTTTAATTTTTAAGACTGCTGCCTGTTTTTTCAAACAATCTTATTGCCTCATCTCTCAGCAATGTATATTTTTCGCTGAAAAAATTATCCGGAGTTCTATACATATCATCAACGATTTTCTGTGTAGCATTTAAAATTTTCATATCGGACATCATATCCGCAATTTTAAAATCGGGCAAACCGTGCTGTCTTGCACCGAAAAAATCACCTGGACCACGGAGCTTTAAATCCATATCCGCTATCTTAAAGCCGTCCGTGGTGTCTTTCATCACCTTTAAACGCTCGGCTGCCTCGTCATTTTGTGCATCGGATATTAAAATGCAGGTGGATTTATGCTGACCTCTGCCTATTCTTCCCCTGAGCTGGTGAAGCTGGGAAAGACCGAACCGTTCCGCATTTTCAATTATCATAATTACCGCATTGGGTACATCCACTCCAACCTCAATAACGGTGGTTGACACAAGCAAATCTATTTCACCCTTTGAAAATGCTGTCATAGTTTTTTCTTTTTCATTGGGCTTCATTTTACCGTGCAAAACTGCAACACGGTAATTTCTGAACACCTGAGTTGAAATTCTTTCGGCATATTCAACAGCTGCCGCCATTTCGCTTTCACTTTCCTCCACCATAGGACAGACAATATAACCCTGTCTGCCCTCGTCAAGGTGCTTTTTCACATAATTATATGCTCTTGCTCTCTTATCGGAATTAATACAGTAGGTTTCGATTTTCTGCCTGCCTGCCGGCATTTCGTCAAGCACGGAAATACTCAAATCACCGTAAATTATAAGCGCCAGAGTTCTGGGAATAGGTGTGGCGGACATTACAAGAATATGGGGATTGTCACCCTTTTCGTTTAGCATATTCCTTTGCTTTACACCGAAGCGGTGTTGCTCGTCCGTAACAACAAGTCCTAAATTTTTAAACTGAACATCATCCTGAATAAGTGCATGAGTTCCGACAATAATATCAATTTCCCCGTTTTTTAAGCTTTCTTTTATCGCTCTTTTTTCTGCCGCCTTTGTTGAACCCGTAAGCAAAGCAACATTCAATCCGCTGTCCGTCAGCATATTATTAATTGTTGCAAAGTGCTGTTGTGCAAGAATTTCGGTAGGCGCCATCATGGCTGACTGATAACCGTTTTTGCACATATTATAAATCAAAGCCGCCGCAACAGCAGTTTTACCCGAACCGACATCACCCTGTAAAAGTCTGTTCATGGTATTTGCGGATTTCATATCCGTTACAGCTTCTTTTATCGCGCGAAGCTGAGCGTTTGTAAGCTTAAACGGTAATTTTTCCTGAAATTCCGTGGTATAATCATTTTTTAAAATAATTTTATTTAATGCGGCATTTCTGCTTTTTAACATCCTCATACCGATTTGAAAAATCAGTAATTCTTCAAAAATCAGTCTTTTTCTTGCCTGTTCGATATTGAACTGACTTTCGGGAAAATGAATGTTTTTTATTGCGGTTTTCTTATCAAACAAACGGTATTTTTGTAAAATTTCCCGTGGTAAGCAATCGGTTATGTTATCCTTTAAAAGCTCATAGGCATTTTTTACCGCATTTTCGATTATCTTCGAGCTTAAACCCTCGGTCTGGGGATAAATCGGTCGTATTCTGCTGCCCGTTTCAACACTTTCAATGAGCGGTGAATTCATTTCTTTTATATTGTAATTGCCGCTGACCTTGCCATAAAACAGATATTCCTGCCCTGCCACAAGCTTTTGAGCCATATACTTGCTGTTAAATATTGTAATATTCATTATGGCTTCACCGTCAGTTATACGGGTTTTATAAAGTGACAGACCTTTTCTTATTCTCTGTTCCCTCGGTGTTGAATGTGCATAGGCTCTTATACAGCACACCTCACCGACAGGAGCATCTATGATTGATACGGTTTTGCTCCAATCCTCGTAAGTTCTCGGATAAAATGACAAAAGGGCGTCGACAGAATCAACGCCTAACTTTTTGAAAAGTAACGCTCTTTTTTCTCCGACACCCTTTAAATATCTTAAATCCATATTATTCGACCGAAATGATATAATAGTAAACCGGCTGTCCGCCCTCTATCAAAGATATATCCGCTTCATCACCGTATTTTTCCTGAAGCATTTCGATAAGCTTATCAGAATCAGCCTGCTTTGCATCCGCACCGGCAAATACGGTTATTAATGCAGACTCGCCCTTTTTGAAAAGCTTTTTGGTAAGCTTAAAGGCGGTCGTTGCAATATCAGTACCCAAAACGGTAATTTTTCCGTTTTCAAGTCCCATAATCTGACCCTGACGGACAGGCTGGTCATTAACGACACTGTCCCTTGCGGCAAAGGTTACAAGTCCCGTACCGACATTTTCTGCGGCTTTCATCATATTGATATGATTTTCATCGGCTGTTGCTTCTTCGTCAAAGCTTAAAACCGCCGTAATTCCCTGAGGAATAGTCTTGGTATGGAGTACGCTCACACCTCTGTCTGCAAGAGGTATAACCTGCTCAGCCGCCATAATAATATTTTTATTGTTAGGCAGTACGAAAACATGCTCAGCCGGAGTCTGCTCAACCGCATTCAGAATATCGTCCGTGCTGGGGTTCATAGTTTGTCCGCCCTTGACAACATTGTCAACACCTAATTCTTTCAGCAAGTCACAAATTCCGTCACCTGCGGCAACTGCAACAAAGCCAAAGGGTTTTTCGGGCTTTGCCGGTTTCATTTCGCCCTGTTCGGCTTCTGTACCTACACCCCAGGTTGCGTTTTCGTGCTGTTCACGCATATTTTCAATCTTAATATTTATAAGCTGTCCCAATTCAAGTGCATGGGTGATAACATCACCGGGCTGGTTTGAATGGCAGTGAACCTTGATAATTGTATCATCGTCAACCACAACAACACAATCGCCGATTGATTCAAGATATGCCCTCAATTTTAAAGAATCATCGGAATTTTTATCCTTTTTATCAATAAGGAACTCGGTACAGTAGGCAAATTTAATATCCGCATCAATCTCATTCGCTCTTTCTACTGTGTTTTCTTCTGTATTTACTTCCTGTTCCTCGCCGAATGTGAGAATACCGTCACCGTTAAAAACACTTGACATACCTTCAAGCACAAGGGTAAGACCCTTGCCACCGGCATCCACAACACCCGCTTTTTTAAGTACCGGCAGAATATTCGGAGTATCAGCCAAAGCTTCCTTTGCGCCCTCCAAAGCAATATTCCATACCTCAACGGCATTCTTGCCTTCATCTGCCGCCTTGCGTGCTTCCTCGGAAGCAACTCTGACAACTGTTAAAATTGTACCCTCTGTGGGTTTCATAACCGCTTTATATGCGGATTTTGTACCCTTTTCAAATGCCGAAGCAATAAGATTTCCGTCAGCCTCATCACAATCCTTTAAGGCTTTTGAAAAGCCCCTGAAAATCAGGGAAAGAATAACGCCGGAATTTCCTCTTGCGCCTCTTAAAAGTGATGCAGCAGCTTTATCGGAGACCTCAGCCACCGTAGCATTATCATCAAATCTCGACACTTCCTTTGCCGCAGATTTAATGGTCATAGTCATATTTGTACCTGTATCGCCGTCCGGTACGGGAAAAACATTCAAAGCGTCAACCGCTTTACATTGATTACTTAAATTATTAGCCGCAGAGATAAAAGCATCCCTTAACAGCATTCCGTTTATTGTTTCCATAATTACTCCGCCTTCATTGCATCAATAAATACATTTACTTTTGTAACTTTAAGTCCTGTTGTATCCTCAACAATATAGCTTACTTTATTTGTAATACTGCTGACAATTGCAGAAATATTAACTCCGTAAGTTACTACAATATGCAAATCCACAACAAGTCCGTTACCCACGCTGCGGACAGAAACACCCTTGTCAATATAATTAATCTTATTTCTTATAACAGAACGCAGGCTTTGTATTGCATTACTGTTTGCCATACCGACAACTCCGAAACAGGATGTAACCGTGTTACCGATAAGTTTTCCGAAATACTGCTCTGATATCTCAATTGCACCGAGATGATTATCAAGTCTTATCATAACATTTTCCTCCCTTTTTGATATTATACTATACTTTTATAAATAATTCAATATTTAAAAGCTTTTATTAAAGTGCCATAAAAAAATATTTTCATAAACATCACTGTCAGAACCGATAATATTGTTTGCAAGCTCTCTTGTATAATAAAGAACACCGTTTCTGAAACAAATTGAAGCAAAGGGGATATCCGCTCTGTAAGCTTTAATAAAATCGGAATAAGTCTTTTCACCGTTTAAATATGCTTCATAAGCCTTTGCTGTGACACCGTTATAATCCATACCCGCCGAAACTTCGTTATCTTCATCAAAGAACGGCAAAAGACTCATATTTGAGCGAAGCTTAACTTCACCTAAGAACATATTGAAGCTTTTTGAATTTATAGTGTTTATATAGCTTTCCTTGCCCATGGAATAAAGTGTAATATTTATACCGATTTTTTTCAAGGACGAAATAATCTCATTTGCGGCTGATACCTTAAAAGCATTATCGTCATTCACAAGCATACTGAATGACAGGTAATTGTCATCCTTATAATAAATACCTGCACTATCCTTCCTGTACCCTGCTTTTTTAATAATTGCTTCTGCTTCGTTGATATCGGCTGTAAACTCACTGTCTTTCACCTTTTGTGCATCCGCCCACTTAGGATTGCACGGCAAAACCGTAGGATTCGCATGGGACTGAAAGCTTGAAGAAGCTATAATATCCCGGGGGATAGCCAAAGAAATTGCTTTTCTGATATTTCTGTCGGATAACGCTGAGCTTCCGTCGGTATTAAATGCCAGAAACACAAAATTATTTGTAGGTATTTCCGTCGCATTTGCAGTAATACTTTTTACAACACCGCTGCTTAAATCATCATAGTAAGCACTTACCGCTCCGATTTCCACACTGTGATAAAGTCCGTCACCCTTAGGAAGCTGAACCAGCCTTACAGATTTATTCTTTGTACCTTTGCTTCCGTCATACAGCGGATTGACAACCAATGTATTTTTGTCCTTAATTTTGTACCTGCCGCTTCCGATATATCCTTTTTGGATTTCCTTGACAATCGGAAAATCAAGACAGGCCTGCATATTAGGCTCTGATTTTTTAAGAGTAAAAACAACCGTGGTACTGTCCTTTACAGAAGCTTCGCTTATATTATCAAGAACAGATGAATATACCGGGGAATTTTTTGCAAGATTAAAGGACTTTACAATATCATTTACAGTAATAGGAGATTTATCACTGAATTTCATTCCGTTCTTTATTGTAACCTTTAACTGCAAATCTGTCGTTGAAGCGCTTCTCGCTATACGGGGCTGAATTTCAAAGCTGCTGTTGACAGTATAAAGTGAGTCAAAAATCAGTCCCATTATATTTTTATTGGCAGTAGTTCTGCACACAAAAGGATTTAGCGTATCATCGAAACTGTAAGCTAAATTAATCCTGTGAACAACAGAAGTATCTTTTTGTACATCTGTTGCTTCGTCAGTATTATCATTATTTTTTCCGCAGGCACCGAATGACAGCAATAACGCCGTTATCAGCAAAAATGAAATTATAACTTTCTTCATAACAACACCGAAATCATCTTATATCTATTCTTTTAACGAAAAGAGTTTTTCCCGTTTTTTCGTCAATTTCAAAAATGCAGCCGTTCATCATGGAATCACCCTCTGCCGTATCAAATCTTGAAGGCATATTGGTTTTCAGCTTGTCAATAATACATTGAGGTTCAACACCTAACACGGAATTAACAGGTCCCGTCATTCCGATGTCGGTGATGTATCCTAAACGGTCATTAATTATCTGTTCGTCCGCCGTAAGCACATGAGTGTGTGTTCCGAAAAGAGCCGTCACCCTGTCCTTTAAATAAAATGACATTGCCCGTTTTTCACTTGTGGCTTCGGCGTGAAAATCCACGAAAATATTTTTTTCGTTTTTCAGTTCATTTAAAATCCTGTCAATACAGGTAAAGGGGTTTTCCAGGGGTTCCATCATATAAGTTCCCATTAAATTAATTACGGTGATTGAGCATCTGCCCATATCACAGGTAACATAACCGTTGCCGGGATTTCCCGACGGAAAATTTGCAGGTCTTATTATACAACTGTTTTCATCTAAAAACGAATAAATTTCCCGTCTTTTATAGGTGTGGTTGCCGGTTGTAATTACATCAACTCCGCTGTCAAACAAATATTGTGCAGAATGTGGAGTAACACCGTTACCTTTGGCAGAATTTTCGCCGTTGGCAATACAAAAATCAATACCCTCTGTTTTCTTTAAGTACGGTAAATGCCTGCGCAAAAATTCACATCCGGATTCGGAAACAACATCACCGATAGTTAAAACATTCATTCATTAACCAACTTTCTGAAAGTAACCGCAAATTGTAAACAATACCGCATTGCTGAATTAGGAATTAAGGTACATTTTGTAAAACAAAATGTCATTGTAAAATGTTATATGTAACTTTGATAAAACCATTAAACCGGGTGTGGGTGAAACCCACCCTTAACTCCTAACTCCTCACTCCTAACTCCTCACTAATAAAGGGATGCCGCAAACCGTCCGCCGATTTACAACATCCCAAGTAATTACAAACCATCAGCTTAAATTATTTTGCGAAATCTACAGCTCTGTTTTCTCTGATTATATTGACCTTAATCTGTCCGGGATATTCAAGTTCATCTTCAATCTTCTTTGCAACATCTCTTGCAACAAGAACCATTTTGTCATCCGTGATGACATCAGGTTTAACCATAATACGAATTTCACGACCCGCCTGAATGGCAAAGGAATTTTCTACGCCGTCAAATGACTTTGCAATTTCTTCAAGCTTTTCAAGACGCTTAATATAGTTCTGAATATTTTCACGCCTTGCGCCCGGTCTTGCCGCTGAAATAGCATCCGCCGCCTGGACTATGAAATCAATGAGAGTTTTTGCTTCAACTTCACCGTGATGGGCATGAATTGCGTGAACAACAGTTTCATTTTCACGGTATTTCTTTGCGTATTCAACGCCCAACTCAATGTGTGTTCCCTCGGTTTCGTGGTCAACTGCCTTTCCGATATCGTGGAGCAAACCTGCACGCTTTGCCAATTTTACATCAGCACCCAACTCCGTCGCAAGAACACCGGAAATATAGGAAACCTCCAAAGAGTGATTTAAAACATTCTGACCGTAGCTGGTACGGTATTTAAGTCTTCCCAAAAGCTTAACAAGCTCGGGATGAACAGCGGACACACCCGCATCAATAACAGCTCTTTCACCGGTGTGCTTAATTGTCTGCTCAACATCACGCTTCATTTTTTCAAATGTAGCTTCAATATTTGCCGGATGTATTCTGCCGTCAGCAATAAGCTTTTCAAGTGTAAGTCTTGCAACCTCACGGCGAACCGGTTCAAAGCAAGACAATGTAATTGCCTCCGGTGTATCGTCAATAATTAAATCAACACCTGTAATTGTTTCAAATGTTCTGATGTTTCTGCCCTCTCTGCCTATGATACGACCTTTCATCTCATCACTTGGAATAGAAACAACGGAAACGGTAGCTTCCGCAACCTGATCGGCGGCACAGCGCTGAATAGCGGCGGCTATCATTTCATGAGCATATTTATCGGCTTCATCCTTGAAGCTTTCCTTATACTCAATAATTTTTGTGGCTTTTTCGTGTTCAAGGTCTTTTTCAAGCAATTCTATCAAGTGAGCCTTTGCCTGCTCCTTGGTATAGCCTGAAATTTTTTCCAGCATATCAATCTGGCCTTTTTTAACTCTTTCAGCTTCTTCTAAGCGTTCATCAACATCCTTTTGCTTTTTCTTAAGAGCTTCCTCTTTTTTCTCAATTGAATCAATCTTTTTGTCAAGATTTTCCTCTTTCTGAATAAGTCTCTTTTCCTGTTTCTGAACCTCGTTTCGTCTTTCTTTCAGTTCCTTTTCATTTTCTGTACGCAATTTGTATATTTCATCCTTGGCTTCAAGAACAGATTCCTTTTTGGTAGCCTCCGCCTTAGCCATGGCATCATTTACAATTTTTGTAGCTTCCTGTGTGGCTGAACCGATTGCTTTTTCGGCGACATTCTTCCTGTAAACCATTCCGAGAACAAAGCCCAAAACACAAGCAACTACCGCTGCGATAATTGGGATAACAATATCCAAACTGAACTACACCTCCTTAATTTTTTCAGATTATATAAAAATTTTGTTAAAATTCATTTATGACAGTACAGGCAAAGTTAAGTTTACTGCCGATAAAACAGTATAATCCGTAAATATTTTATAACAAAATGCACGAAATGTCAAGTTTTTCTTTCGTCATTGCGAGCATAAATGCTACAAATGTGGAATGTTGAATGTTGAGTGTTGAATGACAGCGGTTTTTGGGTATTACTAATGACAACCGATCAAATTCAGGTCGCTTCCGTAGGGGTTGGCGCCCTCGACAACCCGTCAAAATTTGTTGCTGTTTACGGTGCGTCAAGGATGCCGCATCCTACGAAAATCAAAATGGGTGTGGGCTTTGCCCACCATTAACTCCTCACTCCTAACTCCTAACTCCTCATTGATAAAATTCACTGTTCAAACATCCAGATATTGGAAAATTACTGCGCTTGTGCAGATTATTGCCATAGTTGACTTTCCGGCGACACTCAGTTCTCCTGATATAAATTTTATTAAAAAATAGTTATTGAAATTCAGCGCAAAAATATCAAGTGTGAGTG
>JAZUIT010000051.1:0-11906 GCA_045642385.1 Acutalibacteraceae bacterium | reverse complement strand
TGTCTTGAATTTGTTGAAATGTCAGTATTCTTCGGGGTAATTGGTTCTTCTTTTGAATATACAACCCTTAAATTGTCAATATTTCTTTTTTTCAGTTCTCTGCGCATAACCCTGCACAAAGGACATACAGAGGTTTTGTATATGTCGGATACCTCCAACATAGTGGGGTCAAGCTTGTTACCCGTACCCATACAGGATATTACAGGAATATTTTTTTCTTTACATTTGCAAATAAGGTCAATTTTAGATGTAACCGTATCAATTGCATCCGCCACATAAGTATAATCGACATTGAAAAATTCCTGTGAATTTTCCGGCAGATAAAATTTTTCTATTGTATTTACTTTACAGCTTGGGTTAATATCGGCAATTCTTTTTTTTGCGACTTCGACCTTCGGCATACCGACAGTTGAAGTCAGAGCATAAAGCTGTCTGTTAATATTTGAAACGGAAACTGTGTCATTGTCAATAAGTGTCAGTTCACCGACGCCCGACCTTGCAAGTCCCTCTGCAACATAAGAGCCTACACCGCCTAAGCCGAAAACAGCAATATGTGAATTTTTCAGCAAGTTTACACCTTTTTCACCTATAAGCATACCTGTTCGTGATAAAAATTCGTCCATAAAACACCTTATAATAAATTATTTTGTAAAATTTATTATAATACATTGAAAAAATTAAAGCAAGAAGGTATAATAAATATTATAAATTTAAATTTAAGGTAGGATAAATTATGAAACTCGGAATAGTAGGTTTACCAAACGTAGGAAAAAGTACATTATTTAACGCAATTACAAACGCAGGTGCTCAGTCGGCAAACTATGCTTTTTGCACTATTGAGCCTAATGTGGGTGTAGTAAGCGTTCCCGATAAAAGAATTGACAAGTTGGCAGAGATGTATAACCCCAAAAAGATTACACCTGCCGTTATTGAATTTGTTGATATTGCAGGACTTGTTAAGGGTGCATCAAAGGGCGAGGGCTTAGGAAATAAATTTCTTTCGCATATTCGTGAGGTGGATGCGATTATCCATGTTGTAAGATGTTTTGAAAATGACGATATTATCCATGTTGACGGAAGTGTTAACGCAAAAAGGGATATTGAAACCATCAATCTTGAATTGATACTGTCCGATTTGGAAATGGTAGAAAAGAGAATTGAAAGAACAACCAAAGCTATGAAAGGTGATAAATCTCTTGCAAAAGAGGTTGACCTGTTCAAGAGATTGAAAGATGTTCTTGAAAATGAAAAGCCGGCAAGAAGCCTTGAATGTAATGAAGATGAAAAGGCGATACTTGATGCGTCCGCATTGCTTACCACAAAGCCCGTAATTTACGCCTGTAATATGAGCGAGGAAGATTTTGCAGGCGGACTTGATTCAAACGAAAACTATAAGGCTGTGTGCGAAATTGCAGGCGCGGAAGGTTCGGAGGTTCTTCCTATCTGTGCCCAGCTTGAAGCGGAAATTGCTTCACTTGATAAGGAAGAAAAGGAATTTTTCCTTTCTGACTTAGGTGTTGAGCAGGGTGGACTTGATTTACTTATTCAAAGAAGTTACAGTCTGTTGGGACTTATATCTTATCTTACGGCAGGTGAGCCGGAGGTAAGAGCGTGGACTATAACAAAGGGTACAAAAGCTCCTCAGGCGGCAGGAAAAATCCATTCAGATTTTGAAAGAGGATTTATCCGTGCGGAGGTTATCGCATTTGACGAGCTTATGGAATACGGTACTATGGCGGCGGCGAGAGAAAAAGGTAAAATCCGCAGTGAGGGAAAAGAATATGTCATGCAGGACGGAGATATAGTCCTTTTCAGATTTAATGTATAAGAGGTTACATATTATGAAAAAAATTGCGGCATTATTAATTGTATTATGTATGACGCTTTTGATGTTTACGGGTTGCGGCTCCGATGACGATACACGGACAAATTATCCTATAAATGCTGACCCTTTATACCTTGACCCTCAGGTTGCAACGGGGGATGCACTTCCCATAGTGGCAAGCTGTTTTGAAGGCTTGTTACGGTTTGATACCGAAAATAAGCTTGTGCCTGCGGCAGCGGAAAGCTATGAGGTGTCAAAGGATAACAAAACCTATACTTTCCACCTGAGAAAAAACGGTAAATGGCATATTACCGAGGATTTCGAGGATATTTTAGGTGAGGATTGCGAAAAGACCTTTGATAATAAAGTTACGGCGGCGGATTTTGTTTTTGCTATGCAAAGGGGTATAAGCCCCAATATCAATTCACCCTCCGCAAAGCTTCTTTTTCCCATAAAAAATGCGGAAAAAATCAATAAGGGTGAAATGCCCGCAAGTAGTTTGGGTGTAAAAGCACTTGATGATTTTACCTTGCAGATTGAGCTTCAACAGCCTAATCCGGATTTTACGGTGTTGTTGACTTCGGCTGTTTATATGCCATGTAATAAAAAGTTTTATTCGGCAACTGACGGCAGATACGGTAAGGGTGCGGAATTTTTATTATGTAATTCCTCTTTGTACCTTTCCGAATGGGAAAGCGATTCTTATTTATTACTCAGCAAGAATGATGACTACACCGGTGACATAAAGCCTGCGGCGGCGACTGTGGGATTTTATATTAACACCGATAATGAATCGCGATTACTTAAAGTAAATGACGGTACATACTGTGCAACTCCGATTACAAAAGATCAGGTTGATAAAACCGAGGATTGTATCATCAAGGAATATAGAAATAAAACCCTTTCGATACTGTTTAACTGTAACAGTGATATTTTTTCCGATATGTATTTCAGGCTCGCTTATTGTTACGGTATAAATTATAATTCCGAAAATGTTACAAATTCGGTTGTTCCCGAGACCTGTACTTTGGGTATTAATCAGTATAAAAAGCTTGTTTATAAGTTTGACGGAATAAAATATAACAAAAATATGGCTTTGAAATATTTTAATGCGGCTTATTCAAAGCTTACGGAAGCACCGGACAGCGTGGCACTGCTTTGTGACAGGGAGCATGAGGAAATTGCAAGAAAGCTTCTGCATGACTGGCAGGTAATTTTCGGTTACAGGCTCATTTCAAAGATTGAAATTTCAGATGATGTCAAGGGTGATATTGAAGCAGGTAATTATTCCTTTGCGTTGACTGAGCTTTCCTCCGGCAACAATACGGCGGTAGGATTTATTTCAACCTTTGCCGATTATAACAATAATGTTATGAATTATAAATCGAAAAATCTGAATACGGTGATAGGTCAGATTTTGAAATCCGCAACAATGGCAGATGTGGTGGAGGGCTGTAAACAGGCGGAAGCACATCTTATGCACAACGGTGTAGTATATCCCATTGAGGATATTACGAGCTATTATGCGGTTTCAAAGGATTACAAAGATATAATTTTCTATCCCTCGGGTGATAATATATGCTTTGCAAAATAAATAAAGTTTTTTCATGGATTATTCTGATACTGTGGTTGATTCTCATATTTTGTTTTTCAAATCAGCCGGCAGTGGAATCGGCAGAAATAAGCAATGGAATACTTGATAAGCTTTTGGAATTGTTCAATCTTCCTTTTACGGATTTTATTGTCAGAAAAGCGGCACATTTTACTGAGTTTGCGGTGTTGTCGGTTTTATCTTTTAATGTGGCAAACAGAATGTGGGATATTTCTTTGTTGAAGCGCTCAACAATATCAACGGCTTTTTCACTGCTGTATGCCGTAAGTGATGAAATTCATCAGATTTTTGTGGCTGGCAGAGCTTGCAGAGTTTTCGATGTGTTTGTTGACGGTATGGGAATTGTTTTCGGATTAATATTCAGCATTATTTTGTTGAATTTACACAAATCAATACGCAGAAAACGCATAAGTTCTACAAATTAAGTTTGTTCCGATTGACAAAAATCCATATTTTTTGTACAATAGCTTAAATATATATTGTTATAAATTTTAAATAAAAGAGGTAAAAAATGGATAAGTATTTAATTATTAATGCAGACGATTTCGGAATGTGCAAATCCGGAAACATTGCAACTCAGCAGCTTTTAGAGTGCGGCGGAGTTACATCAGCAACAATTATGACTCCCTGCGGTTGGGCAAGAGAAGCCGTCATGTACGCAAAGGAGCATCCTGAATTTGCAATAGGTGTTCACCTTACAACCACAAGTGAGTGGAAGAATTACCGCTGGCGTCCCGTAGCCAACAATGTACCGTCTTTGAGAGATGAAGAGGGTTATATGTGGCACGAATCTGACCAGTTTGAGGAGCATGCCGACCTCGAAGAAGCTAAGGCTGAAATTAAGGCACAGATTGAATATGTAAAGGCATTGGGCTTTGAGCCGTCACATATCGACAACCACATGGGTTCTCTTTACGGAATTGAAACAGGTCGTGATGAATTGCTTGAAATGATTTTGGGCGTTGCGGCTGAATATAATCTTCCTTTCAGATTGCCTTCAAATTTTGCCGATAGCCAGATAACAAATTCCACATTCGGAATTAAGGTTCCGTTAGCGCTCGTAAAAATGGTTTTGATGCAGATGGGCGAGCTTGCAAGAGAGAATAATGTTGTAATTCTTGACTATCTTATGGCTCACGAAACAAAAAGTCCACAGGGTGATTCTTTTGAGCAGTATCAGGAATATATGATGAATCATATTTCCTCGATACCGGAAGGATTTTCCGAGATGTATATTCATCCTGCAATTGAAAGTGATGAGTTAAAAGCAATTACAAATTCATGGAGATACAGAGTATGGGAGCATAAAATATTTATGGACCCCAAAACCCGTCAGCATATTGACAGCTGTGGTATCAAGCTTATTAATTACCGTGACCTTGTTAAATTAAGAGGCGTCAGATAAGATATTTTATACAGAAAAAATTATCAGAGAAAAACAAAGAGGGATGTAAAAAACTAACTTTTTACATCCCCGTTGAATGTTATTTATAGGGTGAATTATTGATGAATGAAAATCTTCCGTCAGCCGTGAAAATATGTGTCGGCGAAAAAAAACTCGGAATATCTTTCAAGCAAATTCTTCCCGGAAGCTTTATGATGGGAAGTAATGCGAAGTGTGCGGATTTCGACGAAGTACCGGTACATAAGGTTACAATTACAAAGCCGTTTTATATGGCTCAGACCCAAATTACCAACGATGTTTTCGAGGAGTTTTGCGCCGGGCATAAAAATGTCAGAGGTAAATTAGGCTATAATAATATGTTTAATTCGTCTTTGGGTAAGGACGGATTTAAGGGCTATTCCTTTGAGGATACGGAGGCGGCTGTATTTGTAAGCTATAACGAAGCAACCGCTTTTTGCGACTGGCTCAACGAAAATTATCTTACGGATGATTTGAAAAATTCCGGCTATATTTTCAGGCTTCCGACGGAAGCGGAATGGGAATATTCCTGCCGTGCCGGTACCGAAACGGAGTTTAATACGGGTAAAAAATTCCCGAAAAGTCAGTTTAATAATCAGGACCATAAAAATGCATTTTATCCCGACCCTGCAAGAAAGCAGAAAAACCTTGCAGAGCCTTTGACTGTGGCAAAGTTTCCGCCCAATAAATTCGGACTTTACGATATGCACGGAAATGTTGAAGAATGGGTGCTTGACTGGTACGGAGCTTATGACGAAAAGCCGCAAACCGATCCAAAGGGCAGAGAAAACGGTCTTTTCCGTGTGACAAGGGGCGGCAGTCATTCCACTTCGCCTGAGTATCTGCGTTCTGCCGCAAGAAGCGGTGCTTTACCTGATGACAGAAATTTTATGATAGGCTTCAGGGTTGCAATCGGTTGCAATACGGATGATTTTTCCGTTTTGCCGGAGGAAGAAAAACAACCCTATCAGAGAAATGTTTCTCAATCACCTTTTAAAAAGGAACATATTGACGATAATAAATCTTTCTTTAAGGGTCCCTTGGATTTTGTATTCACCGAACCGTCGAGTAAAGGACCTTTTTACTGGCATAACCACCAGCCTGCCGTGTGCGAATGTCCCAACGGAGATTTGCTGGCGGCGTGGTTTACGGGTGAATGGGAAAACAGCAGGAAATTAAATTACGCTGTCAGTCGTAAAAGATACGGCAGTGATAAGTGGGAAAAGGCTTCTCTGTTCTTTGATACACCCGACAGAAATAATACGGGTTGCGCTTTGCTTTGTGACGGGGAAACGATTTTCCATATTTTAGGGCAGTCCTATGCCGCTTGCTACGGTGCATTGATGCTTATGATAAGAAAATCAACAGATAACGGCGTAACATGGACAAAGCCTGAAATAATAGGACCCGAATATCAGTTAAGACATCAGGTTATAGCTTCACCATTTATTGCAGAAAACGGTGACTATGTTTTCACCTGTGACGCATCCTCCGAAAGCACGGGAGGAAGTGCTTTGTGGATAAGCAAGGATAAGGGTAAGACCTGGGTTGATAACGGTGCGGCAGATTATAAGGATAACCCGGGAAAAATCAGGGGTATTCATGCAAGCACCGTTGATTTAAAGGATGAAAACGGTAAGACTTACTATATGGCATACGGCAGAAATGAGGATATTGACGGCAAAATGCCCCAAAGCATTTCCTATGATGAGGGTAAAACCTGGGAATATAAAGCAGGTGCCTTGCCGACAATCGGTGACTGTAAGCGTCTTGTAATGAAAAAGCTTGAAAGCGGCGCACTGTTTGTGGCTGCATTTACCGGCAAAAAAGGTATGGTAATGCCGAATGCAAACGGTAAGGTTACAAAGTGTCACGGCTTATATGCCGCCCTGTCTTATGACAACGGTAAAACCTATCCCTATATGCGTTTAATCAGCGACCAATTCAAGGGTATCAGGAGATTGAACGGTAAGGGTAATACAGGTAAGTTTTTCTATACCGCATCCCGTGCGGAGCACAGCGGATATTTGACGGCGGTTCAATCACACGATGGAGTGATTCATCTTCTGAGCAGTGCCTTTGAATATCAATTCAACGAAAAATGGATAAAAGACGGTTTTAATAAATAAATAGGAGAAATATTATGAGAACCTTTAAGCGCATATTGTCTGTAACTCTTGCAATTTTAATGATTTTGGGCAGTTGGGTATTTGCCGATGTATTTGCCTCGGAGAAAAAGGAAGCCCGTCTGTACGAAACCTACGGTAACGGAATGTTGTTCCAACAGAATGAGGATATTGTTTTTGCCGGAACGGGTAACGGCGGCAGTGAAATCAGAGTTGAGCTTTATTTGGGCGATACTCCGGTTCAAAGAGGTTTAGCCTATGTCAACAGAAGCGATAAATTCAGGGTTCAGCTTAATGGCTTAAAAGGAAGCTATAACGAATATACGGTTGTGGCATACCAGGATAATTTGGAATTTGCCCGTCTTACCAATGTTGTTTTCGGCGAACTGTGGCTCGCTAACGGTCAGTCAAATATGCAGTTTAATTTAGGTATGACCGAAAAAGGCGAATTTTTACAAAATAACAACGCCGGAGATTATTTTATCAGAGTATGCAGTGTACCAACGGCACCTGCTCATACACCTTTTGCTTCCAATGAACCCCGTGAGGATATCCCCGGTTGTGAATGGTATAACGGAAAGCAGTCAAGAATGTACAGTATGTCGGCGGTGGGATATTTTTTCTGCGAAAGACTCAGAGCAGAGCTTGATGTTCCTGTGGGCTTTATTAATACGGCAATCGGCGGTTCGTCAATATTTATTTGGCTTTCAAGGGAGCATATTGAAAATAATCCGGTTCTCTTTGATTATATTAAAGGGACTGAATACTATGTAAGACCCGACGAAGTTACTCAGAAAATTAATGACCAAAATATTTACGATATGATGACTTACGGTTATAACCAGAAGATTGCACCACTAAGTAACTTCAAAATAAAGGGTATGATTTGGTATCAGGGTGAAAGTAATATTGAGGTTCCCGATGTTTACAGCGAAGCTTTAATTGAATTGCAAAAATGTTACAGCGAGCTTTTCGGCTTTGAAAATAACGATATGCCCGTGATTTATTCAAATATTGTGGCTTGTAATTACGATTATAAGGAAGAAGAAGAAAACTCCAAGTATTATGTGGGTGTTTTCAACGATATGCTGTCGAAAACTCAGCTTAAAAACAGCGACAGCCTTGCAAATATAACTGTTTATGATGTGCCTTTGGATTACCCGGAGGTTTTAGGTGCACTTCATCCTATCAAAAAGGAACCCATAGCTAACAGGATGGGTACAGCCGCTATGAATATGGTTTACGGCGGTGACGGTGAATATACAGCTCCCTATGTTTCGGATTATCACACAGAGGGTAAATATCTTTATGTAGATTTCGGTAGTGTCGGCAACGGTCTGAGAGCCGGTGTTCATATTGATAAAGCATATATCACAAGGGAAGAGGATGAAAATAATCTTTACGGCTTTACGGTAAGCGGTGCTGACGGTCAGTATTTGGAAGCTAAGGCGGAAATAGTTGATAAGGACACAATAAGAATTTGGAATGACACCGTTGCAAATCCCGTTTCTGCAACCTATGCTTACAGCCTTTATAATACAACATCAAATCTCTTCGGTACAAACGGTAAAAATGAAACGATTTTCCCTGTTTCCGTTTTCAAGGTCGGCAATGTTGAAAACAGTAAATATATGACGGAAAAAATCTGGACAACCTGCGATACAAGTGAAATTTTCCTCTGTTCGGATGATGACGACGAGCAGTATTTCGATGCGTGGAATATTCCGAGATTTTATACGGCAAAGGAAAAAATTTCATATAATTCAGTTGATAAGGCTGAGGGAACGGCATCATTACAGGTTGATTTTATAACATGGCTTAAAGGCAAAACCGAGATTGCGGTTCAGCCCTCAACCTACCAGGATAAGATTTTTTACAGGAATATGTTCTGCGGACAGGATAAGGATTACAGTAACCTTACTTCCATGAGCTTCAAGGTTAAAAATATTTCCGACCGTCCGGTTACATTTAAATGTGTTCAGTTTACCGATAAAGGTTTTGTAAATTATGTTCCGGCAATAAGGGGAACGAAATCAACGAGTGTAGTTCTTGCACCGCAAAGCGGATGGCAGACAATAACCGTTGATTTAACAAAGCTTTATATAAACGGTGACACACAAATGCCGGCAAAATCCTCCGAGGTTTTGAAGCTTGTAAACGGAATAAGATTAGTTTTTGACGACAAAACAGCCGAACCCGGTGATAAGGGTGCAATTTTACTTGATGATTTCACATTCGCGGCAAACGAAGAACCAACACCCATTGAAAAGGTTGATTTTTGGAGTGTATTGCATATTATCAAAGTGATTTTTGAGAGAATTATAAAAATTTTTTAAGCGAGGAAGTTAAATGAAAACCGTAGCATACAGATTGCTGTCAATTTTATTGACGCTGTTGTTGATACTGTCGAGTATGGTATTTACAAGTGCAAAGGATAACAAGTCAATAAAGGCGAGATTTTTTGATACTTACGGCAACTATATGCTGTTTCAGCAGAAAAAGAATATTATCTTCTCAGGGAAAGGAAACCCAGGCAAAAGAATTGATGTAAGATTTTATGATAAGGATAAAAAAATTATCCGTCAGGGTACTGCTACCGTGAACAATGCAGGAATTTTTAAGGTTACACTTTCACCTATGAACGGCGGGTTTTATGAATATACCGTAATCGGATATGAAAACGGGAAAAAATTTGCAACATTGAAAAATGTGGTAATAGGTGAGCTGTGGCTTTGC
Source organism: Acutalibacteraceae bacterium (assembly GCA_045642385.1). GTDB lineage: Bacteria > Bacillota > Clostridia > Oscillospirales > Acutalibacteraceae > RGIG2945. The sequence continues at coordinate 2,184 of JAZUIT010000051.1, read as the reverse complement.
GGCGGACAGTCTAATATGCAGTATAATCTGAAATATACAAAGGAAGGTCAGGAGCTTTTAGAAAAAAATCAGGGCGATTATTATATCCGTGCTTTGATGGAGCCTACATATCCCAAAAATGACGGGTTTGCGTCAAAATATATCAGGGTAGATGCACCCGGTTCAAAGTGGATGACGGGTAAAAGCGATGATATAGGAAATATAACCGCTGTCGGATATTTCTTTGCAAAGGAATTAAAGGAAAAATTAAAAATGCCGGTTGGAATTTTAGCGGCATATATCGGCGGTTCTACAATTTTTACATGGCTTCCGTATTCCACAATAAACGCCAATGCAAAAATTAAGAACTATCTTATCAAAAAGAAAATGTATATTTCTGAGAATGAAATAGCCAAAACCGCCAATAAGGATAATGCAAGAAAAACAATAACCTACGGTTACAATCAGAAAATAGCTCCGCTGAAAAATTTCGCCATAAAGGGAATGATATGGTATCAGGGTGAAGCTAATGTAGGTGATGACCTTTCCGTATATACCGAAGCCTTCCTCACATTGCAAAAAGCATACAGCAAGCTGTTCGGCTTTGAAAGCTTTTCAATGCCTATGATTTGTTCACAGTTGGCCTCGTATCATTATGCACCCGAGAAATTGCAATATATTCCACGGTTCAACGAAGCTCTGGCAAATGCGGCGGCAAAGAATAAAAATATATCGGTTATACCAATTTATGATATTACACTGACATACAATACAGATGAAGATAATCTTGTAGGTCCCATTCATCCCAATGTCAAAAAGCCCGTTGCCCAGAGAATGGCGAGGGCGGCAGAAAATCTTGTATATAACGGAAAATCCCCGGTAACTGCGGCAACGGTAAAGTCAATAAAAGCCACAGGTAACGAGGTTACAATCAAATTTGCAAATGTAGGCTCGGGGCTTTATGCAAGACCCTATCAGACATCTGTTTATAAAATTTCTCCCGAAGATAAAAATACACTTTACGGTTTTTCCGTAAGCGGAGAAAGCGGAGTATTTGTGGAGGCTCACGCACAGCTTGTGGATAAAGAAACCGTCAAGGTGTGGAGTGAATATGTGGATACCCCCAAGTATGTAAATTATGCTTTTTCCGAGGTATCACGCAATGCAAATCTTTTCAGTACGGATATTTACGGCAAGCCTCTTTACCCTGTAACCTGCTTTACTTTGCCTGATGAAAGCGGTATGGTTTATATGCAGGATAAGTCCTGGACAACCTGTGAAATTACAAAGGCGTGGCACACCTTCGGTTATAAAAATGCTGATTACTTTGATGCATGGACTTATAATCATACATATAAAACCGATGTGGATTTAATATATACCTCCGATGATAAATATTACGGTGCGGCGGCATTACAGGTTGATTTTTCCACAAAGAAAACCTATGGAGAAAATGTGTTTTCCATTGTTCCAAAGGCAGTATATAATAAAAAATATTACTCGGATATTGATGTTGATTACACAAAATTGCTTACTATGAGCTTTTATGTAAAAAATAATTCCGAAAGACCGCTGAGGATAAAAATGATAAGGCTTTACGAAACACCGTCTATGTATTATACCCCCGTCCTTTCGGAAACAGGGGAAATGTATCAGACAATAAATAAAAAAAGCGGTTGGGAAAATGTAACCGCAGATTTTACTCATGTCTATCTTTTCGGAAACGAAGCATCTGTTCCTCTTACAAGTGCCGCATTGGATAGGATTTTGCAGATTGAAATTATATTTGATGATTTTTACGGCAAGGACTCGGATAAAGGCTCCGTTATAGTTGACGATTTTAATTTTGCAACTGCCGACAGCGAAAAGGCGGTTAGTATTACGGCAGGGGACAAAAAGAGAGTTTAATAAATTAGGAATTAGGAGTTAGGAGTGAGGAATTGAGGTGCATTTTGCACGGCAAAATGTCATTGTAAAATGTTTTAGTATATCTCGTTACTGTGAGCGTAAGCGTGGCAATTTACTACTCAATGTTGAATGTTAAATATTGAGTGTTGAATAACAGCGGTTTTTGGGTATTACCAACGACAACCGATCAAATTCAGGTCGCTTCCGTAGGGGTTGGCGCCCTCGACAACCTGTCAAAATTTGTTGCTGTTTACGGTGCGTCAAGGATGCCGCACCCTACGAAAATCAAAATGGGTG
>JAZUIT010000050.1:0-2486 GCA_045642385.1 Acutalibacteraceae bacterium | reverse complement strand
CAAATTAGAATTTATTTGTCTATATATTTTTTCAAATAATTTCAAGATTATCAGGAATTTTTTGCTTTTTATGAAAACAATCGGGATAAAAGCTTTTTTAAGTAGGTTGAAAGTTGTTTTAAGGCACAGTGAAATTTCCTCTGACTGACACGGAACTTTATTCCTCGCAGTGACATTTAATTACACATTAAAATGGGTGTGGGTGAAACCCACCTTCAATTCCTCACTCTTCATTCCTAATTCCTTATTAATAAGAAACCTGTCTTGAATTAACAAGACAGGCATGATTTTTATAAAACCGTGAGTAAAACAACCATTGCTATGTTGATAAGTACGGTAAGTCCGTAAGCTTCAAGGTAGGAACCGATAAGCATTGTGAGTGCCGGAATAAAGTAGAGAATTTTTCCTATCACCGTTGACTCGTTACCGTCCGAATAAATTTTTTCCCACATATTAAGTGCATCTTCGATTGTGGGGAAAATATTCGATGTAAGAGAAAGTCCTATCCAAAGAATGATGTAAAACGGAATAAGCATAGCGCCGTTACATCCCAAGTAAAAAATATAGGTCAGTGATGTTGCCGCCATAATTATACCTGCAAGGAAATTCAGCCAACCGGAAAGAAAATTAATCCAGAAGCTTTTTACCGAAGTCTGAGCAAGCTCGTGTTCGGCATGACCGCAAAGCTCATCCATCCTGATATAATATGAAGATTCAACAGGAGATTTGAAAGCTCTGCAAAAGATATGTTCCCAAAATCCCTTTAATATGGAACCGGGGAGAGTAATGAGTTTTGAAATAATATATATTATTCTCATGATAATTCATAATCTCCTTTCATAAATATATCTTCAAGTTTAATTTTATTATTTTCAAATTGTGTAAGTTCTTTCGGATAGACCAGGTTGGGTTGAGTTTTGTAAGCATACTTCATCTGATCAAATGTATCCAAATCACCTGAAATTAATGCAGTTAATGTACATACTGACATTGCTTTATCGCGATCATAATAGCTTGAAATATAATTACCGTAGTTTTGTATAAGTGAATTTGCTGTTTCGGTATCACCGTTTAATAACAAGGCAACAATATACTGATAGTATACTTCTGCATTACAGTTTTCTTCTTCGACAGCTTTTTTACAGGTTGAGATAACCTTGTCATACTTACCGTTTATTCTGTCAACAAAAGCATTTATTGCAATTGAAGTTTTGTCCTTCTTATCATTTGATGAAAGCTCATTTGCAATAGCCAATGCATCATTGGGTTTATTATTTACAATGGCATAGCTTGCTTTCAGCCAGTTTGCGTTTTGGTCGCCTTTGTCAATTTTAAGAATATCATCCGCAAGCTTTAAAGCAGAATCATAATCGTTTCTGTCGATATATATATCGGAAAGGCTGTTTCCCATATTGTAAAACCAGAACTTATCGGGAGAATGTTTACGAATTTTTTCAAGATATTTCAAAGTATCATCAGCTTTATTACTGTTAGTTGAAAGATCAGCAAGGAAATAGTAAATAGTATCAATATCATATTTTCCTGTTTTATCATCAAGCATCTTTTTTACGCCTATATATGATTTTTGGTAATCAATAGCTCCCGTAGCAGAGTCATAGTACTTACTTACAACCTTGTTACAGGCATCTACGGTATTTTGAAACTTATCACTGTCTTCAAGCAGCTTTTTAAGCTCAGGATCGGATTTTACTTCATAAGTTGAAAGATATTCATTAAGAGTATTTGTAACTTTGATGGGATCAGAAATTCTGCTTAAAACCTTTATATATCTTTCAATGGCATTAACCGGAGAAGACATATTTGCGCTTTTTGCAATTTTAAAAGCATCCTCATAAGCTGATACTGAATTTTGCAAATAGCCTTTATTAGCAAGACGATCGGCATAAAACACAGAAACGCCGACAAGACCGTTTTGAACAAAGGTAAACAGACTGAACAGGAAGACAAGAAGAACCAATATGAATGTGACAATTCCCATAGCCGGCAGGCGTCTTTTAAGCATTTTAATACGACATTCCGCACAGTATTCATAATCCTCGGAAATACTTGTACAACGCTTGTTTTTACCGCATTCAATGCATCTTTCTTCTTCGGGAATTTCCTCCTCCTGAATTTCGGGAGCTTCAAAATCCTCATTTTCTTCACTTATAATATGAGTGTCCTCGATTAACTGCTCAACGGAATTGTTATCCTCCGGCAAAACCTCGTCCCAATCACGAACTGCATCCGGAATAGCAGAACCGGCAAGTCCGGACAAGATTTTTTCTGCTTTGCTTTCTGTCGTTTCTTCTGTTTCTTCGGAAACGGTATTTTCTTCGTTAAGATTTTCTTCCAAATCCTTATTATCGTCCAAAGTATTTCCTCCTTAAAATTTATTCGTATATATTCTACCACGATATTCGTAGAATTTCAAATAAAATTTTGACATTTAATGAAAATTTTACATCATGTCTTAAAACAATTGA
>JAZUIT010000049.1:0-53696 GCA_045642385.1 Acutalibacteraceae bacterium | reverse complement strand
TCCTCCGTACCGATAACAGGAGGAACATTAAATGCTATCGAGCCCATAATCCACCACCATCATAATATTACGATAATTATACGCCTATATTAACAAATTGTCAAGAATTTTGTCAAGATTTAAGTTTTTAATATAGTATTTTAATAACAAAAAACGGAATATACTTTACAGGCAATAACCCGGGGAAAAATTTGTATAAAAATGCAGAAATTAAATCACCTGCAAATAAATTATACACCGCTGAAAGCGTGCCAGTATTTTAATAACAGCCATGATACAACCGATATTACGGCAATAATTGCAAGGGTTATTTTCCATCCTTCTTTAAACATATATTTAGGCTGTAATCCGTAGCCCACGGGAATTGCACGAATGGATGTGGGAAGCATATAGGAGAGATTTACGCCAACGCTCGCAATATAAATATACGGTATGGGATTTTTACCCAGCCCGTTTGCTATCGAAATAACAATAGGAATAGCGACTGCGGCAGTTGCGGTGTTTGATGTAACATCCGACAGTATAATTGTTACAGTTATAATTACAAGTACAGTTAAATAACCCCCGTCAAGGTTGAGTGATGATATGTATTGACCGAAATTTTCTGCCGTGCCCGATGAATTTATCAACGAACCTACCGCAAGACCTCCGGCAAAAATATAAATCATTTCCCATATAATTTTTGTCTGTACGGTTTTCCACACCATAAGTCTCTCGCCGTTTTTGTTTGTAAGCAGGAATGAAATTATAGCACAGATTATAAAAACATAAGCAGGCTTTAAGCCGGGCAAATAAGCTTCGTAAAGCTGTCTTGTAAACGAAAGCACCGTAGCAATAATAAACAGAACAAGTGAAGCTTTACCGTCAAAGTTAAGCTTCGGAAGGTTGTTATACTGTTCAACAAAGTATTCCTTTGAACCTCCGAGAGTATCACTCTTTTTAACGCCTTTAAGCATAAAGATAATATTCAGCGCAAGCAGCACGATAACAATGGGCAGAAAACGGACAACCCAGGAGGTGTACATATATTCTTTGCCTGTAATCTGCTGAATGTAATCAACGGTAACAAGATTCATAGCACCGCCCAAGGGTGAAGCCAAACCGCCCAAGCCTGTTGCATAGACTATTGCAAGCAATATTTTTGAGCTGTATTTGCTTTTCGGAATGTCCCCGTGCCCGATATTTTGAAGCATTGCAACCGCAATGGGAGTAATGGTTGCACAAACAACCGCATTCGGTAATATTGAGGACAAAAGGAACGAAAGTAAAAACCAGAACAAAATCTGCACCCGGAAATTATTTCCTATAAACCTTAAAAATGTAATGGCTATTCTTTTATCCAAGCCTGTTTGTTCCCATGATACAGTCAGAATTGATGCACCTAATAACAGCAAAATTGTTTCGGATGCATAATTTGAAATAACTGTTTCCATATCGGTGATTTTTAACAAGGCATTTACCGCAATGGGTAAAAATCCGGTTATGGCATAATCAACCGGTGCCGTCAGCCACCAATAAGCCATCCACAATACAGTTCCCACTGCCGCTTTGCTTTCAAAGGATGTAAAAACTGCGTCCGGCAGCAAAACCGTACACGCGACTAAAAGTAACGGTCCTATAATCAGATTTATTATTTTGCTCTTTTTCATTTACTAACCCCTTTATTATTAAATAAAATTAAATAAAAATCTCATAGGTGAATATTAACCCATACCATTATATCATAAAGAAATGAAATTTTACATAAAAAATTCCGACAAAAAAAGACACCCCTATGGGTGTCAAAAAACTAAACATATAAACAAACACAAAGCGAAAACTTGTTTGTTAAAACAAGCACAGCATCAAAACCGGACTTACCACCCCTCACGACCAGTCCTCACGACCAGTCCTCAGTAGGACCGCTTCCGTCATCCGACCAATCGTCCTGTTCAATATTGCTCGGGGAAAAAGTCAAAACATCCTCCGTGACAAATGTTTCCAATTCAAGTTCCGGATATTCAAATTCTTCAATTTCTGATAACAACAATTCGTTTTCCATTTCTTTCCGGTTCGCACCGCTTCCTAATACAGTGGAACCACCGACCTCCAATCACAAAATTTCAGAGAACACCTACACCACTAATAATCTTATTACAACGGTATGATATCACACATATTTTAATTTGTCAACACTTTTTTAAAAAAAAATTTATTACTTCAAAATTGTACTCTTAATTGATTTGTTTTGCAAAAATGCAGCACTTGCTTTTGTTGTAATAAGCAGAAAACGGATACTTTTTACCATTTATAGTTACGGAGCTCGCCGTTGCATTTTAATTCCGGATAATCCCATTGACGCAAAACCTCATAAACGCCGACAGCAACGCTGTTTGAAAGATTAAGACTTCTTGCATCATCAATCATTGGTATTCTTACACAATTATCGGGATTGTCATACAGTAATTTTTCAGGCAGACCTGCGGTTTCCTTTCCGAAAAAAAGATAAGCGTTATCAGGGTATTTTATATCGGAATGTTTGTGCAGAGCTTTTGTTGAAAAGAAATAAAAATTGCCGTGATTTTTTTCAAAAAATTCATCAAGGTTTTTATAGTAGCTTATATCCAGAAGATACCAGTAATCAAGCCCGGCACGCTTTAATTTTTTGTCGTCAATCTTAAATCCCATTGGCTCGATTATATGAAGTCTTGCTCCGGTTGCCGCACAGGTTCGGGCAATATTCCCGGTGTTTTGAGGTATTTCGGGTTCAACTAAAACGATATTCAAAGTATTCATAATTTTTCCTCCGAAAACATTATAACATCATATTTAAAAACTATCAAGATTTTACAGTGTATTTATTTTCAAAACGGTTATAATATTTTTAAAATAAAAGGAGGTAAACCCGATGAAAAAAAATAATACAAACAAACTTATGTACGGAGTTGGTATAGGTATGCTGTTGGGCGGTACATTTGCCATAGCCGGAAGCACTTTGAAATCTTGCAGATGTAAAAAATCAAATAAATTTTTTAATACCTGTGAAAGTGTAATTGACGAAATCGGTTCCATGTTCAGGGGCTGACTTTAATGAAAAAAATATTAACATTTTTTTGTACTGCCGTAATCCTGTTTTTAGTCGGATGTTCAGGCAAAAACACTTCTGTGACAGAGAAAAAAACAACGGCTGAGCCTGTTACAAAAGCCAATGTAACCACAGCAGGTTCTTATGATACTTTTACCGGATATAAACCGTTAAAAAAAATAAATTATGTTGCTTCGGATTCTGAGAATAAAAGAGGACTGTCTACAAAAGAGATTGACCACAGCTTTGGTGTAGCGAAAAATTCGAAGCCCCATGAAATATCGGTGGAAAACCAAAAATATTTTGATGAAAAAAATTTTAATGCCGTAGCTTATGATAACAAAACAAAAGAAAAAGTCTTGTATCTTACTTTTGATTGCGGATGGGAAAACGGTTATACAGGAAGAATTTTAGATGTACTGAAAAAAGAAAATGTTCCGGCAGCGTTTTTTTGTACCCTTGCCCAGATAAAAAGTCAACCGGAGCTTACGGCAAGGATGATTAAAGAAGGACACATTGTCGGCAACCATTCGGCAAACCATCCGAATTTTTCGAGAATTTCAAGGCAGGAAATGGCAAATGAAATTGAAGAATGTGAAAATTATCTTCGTGAGAATTTCGGATATTGTTCAAAACTTTTCAGATTTCCCGAAGGTGCATATTCGGATTGCGCACTTGATTTAGTCGCTTCACTTGGTTATAAATCCGTTTTCTGGTCGGTTGCATACTCGGATTGGGATGTAAACAAACGACAGGGCAAGGAGTACGCATTTAAAACAGTAACTCAAAGACTGCATCCGGGAGCTATTATTTTATTACACAGCGTTTCCGCAGACAATGCCGATGCCATGGAGGACATAATCAAATGGGCAAAGTCGCAGGGTTATAAATTTAAATCATTATAAAAAATCGGGGCTTGTTTATATACAAGCTCTGATTTTTCTGATATAATGTGTTTGAGGTGAGGCGGCTTGAAGGTAGCTGTTGTAGGTTCAAGAAATTTAAAGGTTTATGATTTTTCAAAATTTTTGCCGGAAAATACTACTGAAATTGTGAGTGGCGGGGCAAGGGGCATTGACATTTGTGCAAGAAATTATGCTAAAACTCACGGGATAAAGCTTACAGAATTTTTTCCGGACTATAAAACTTACGGGAAAATTGCTCCGCTTCTAAGAAATAATCAGATAGTTGATTATGCGGATGTTGTTTTGGGATTTTGGGACGGAAAAAGCACAGGAACGGTTTATGTTATTAAGCGCTGCAAACAGAAAGGCGTTCCTTTTAAGCTTTATAAATTAAAAACTATGTAATAATCAGAATTATTTATCATAGAATGATTGACAATTTACAAAGAGAATGGGTAATTATATTTTAGATATCAGGTATACAAAAATTGAAATTTCTTTGATAGAAGTTGTAACAGATTATTTGAATGTATTGTCAAAAATTGTATTTTTGCATCGCTTTTTTTTATGCTTTTTTCAGTTGACACAAAAACGATAGTATGTTATAATTTTTAAAAAGTTCAGGAGGAAAATTATGAAAAGCTTAATGCAAACAATTATCTCAATTCTTTCAACCATAACTCTTCTTTTGAGTATGTTGGGAATTACATTCGGCAGGACTACAAAATCCATGTGGGACAATGCTTATGATATGACCGACCAACGGTATCAGGTTACATATCATGAAAAGACCGCAAATACTGAAAAAGAAGTTCGTTATCAGCGTGACGGTGCGACGGTTCATTACACAACTGATTATATAGTTGCCGGTGTTAAGATTACATCAATTGAACAATACTATTCAAAAGAAGAAACGAATTACTATAATTACAAAAAAAATATTGTTGGTGCCTGGACAAAGGAAGCAGTTACCGAAGAACAGTATAATAGTACCGTGAGTAATAACTGTGTCAGTGATTTCAAGGGTGTATTCAATTACGAAGATTTTGAGTATGACGAAGATACAAAATATTATAAGGCTGACCAAATAAGCCACATTGTTTCCGATGGACAGACAGATATTTACAAGGATGTAATAGTAAAGCTTGTAAATAACAGAATTGTTTCTATCAACGCTACTCAGGTTGATGTAATTGCAGTTACAAAGACTTTGGATGTCACTTACACAAGTCTTCCGATTATCCTTCCTGTTGTGGGTTAATAAACAGAATAAAACAATCCTCCTCGTCATATTAATGACTGAGGGGGAATTTTTATGTCTAAAACCATTATCAAACATATTTCAGTAAGTGTAATTATCGGCTTTATCGTGTTTATAGGATTAACAGCCGGTGCCGCCTTAATTTTCCTTAAAGTTCCGGTATCACAAAAGGCTTATTTACCTGTTATAATTTTTTCCGGAATTGTCGGCGCGGTAATAGCTGCTGTCCGTTCAACGCTTAAAACAAAAGAAAAAGGAATCGTAATGGGTGCGATTTCTTCGGTGTTATTTGATTTACTGTTGACTATACTTACTATCAGCCTGAACACCTGTATGCCGGGCGGAAAATTTTTTGCTGTTACGGGAATAGTTTTTGTTATCGGCACACTCAGTGGAATATATGCTGCAAATTTAAAAATATAACACAACATATTGTGAGCCTACTTTTGAAATTATGTTTTTTAATTTTTGAGGTTGCTTTTTTTGAAAATAATTGTTATAATGATTGTGTACAAGTAGTTTGTTAGGAGGAAGTTATGAAAAGGAATGTGAAAAAATTTCTCGCTGTCGCTATGGCATTAGTGATAGCAGTATCTATTGTACCTGTGAGCGAATTAGTTAGTCGTGGATTGACTGTTTTTTCGTCAGCTGTTGAAGATTCAGAAAATCTTAAGGCGGCTGTCTTGTCAGAAAATCTCACAACAAGTCGCCAGAAAGTTACAATAAAATCCTCAGGTAAAAACGATATTGCCGGATATTTCTGGGGCAAAAATTCCAATTACACCAGAAATGACTATAAAACGGTTACTGCTCCTGTTTTAGCATTAAAAGCAGGTACCGAAGGTGACGATTTTAAATCAATTGCAACCGAAACCGTTACCGCCGGCGGTATATATTATCTCACGGTTATGGATGAATCGGGCAATGTTTCAAATACTGCGGAGATAAAATTTTATGAAACCACTCTTGCAAGAGGATATAATGTAAGTCCGTCAACAATTATAACACCGGCAGAAGGGGACTGTTCTTTTACTCTGCCGACCCCGACAAGAGACGGCAGAACATTTAAAAATTGGAATACAAAGCTTGACGGTACCGGTGTTGCGTATGCCGATAATTCAACGTATACGCCCGTGGGAGATATGACACTTTACGGTCAATGGGAGCTTGATATTGAGGATATTGAAATTGAGAATTATCCGAAGCAGAAGTTCCATTTAGGTGACAAATTCAGCTATGATGGTCTTGAAATCGCAAAAATAATGGGTAACGGAAAAGCAGAAGTTATCAGCGAAGGCTTTGAAGTAAGTACTCCCGATATGTCCGTTCCCGGCAAAAAAACGGTAACAGTCACTTATGGAAATAAAACAGACAGCTATGAGATTAATGTTACCGACCACAGCTATGGCGATAGTTGGGTAACAGACGAAACTTCACATTGGCATGAGTGTTCAATTTGCCATTTGAAGAAAGATGTTGCAACCCACACCGCAAAGGATTGGACAGTTGAAAAAGATGCCACATATTATGAGGACGGTATTAAGGTTAAAAAGTGTGACATCTGCTCAGATGTATTTGAAACCGAAAAAATCGACAAATTAGTTCTCGGTGTTCCTTCCGATATTAAAGTAACATATCCTGCTCCGGGTACGGCAGATATAACATTCTCGGCTGTTAAGGATGCATTGGGATATAAGATATTTAACAGAAACGCCGGTACCGCCGGTAAAACTGTTGTTACAAAGACAAATTCTTACAAGCTTACCGGATTGGAGCTTGGTAAAGCTTATGAAATTTATGTTCGTGCATATCTCGGCACAGGCGATAAATTAATAGACGGTGCATGGTCATCGGTATGTAAAATTACCGTACCGTCAATAAGCAAATTGGAAATTGCAGCTTCACCGAAAACGAAGTATCACATGGGCGAAGCTTTCAGCGCTGACGGACTTTCGATTAAGGCAACATATTCGGACGGTTATACCGAAACTCTTACAAGTGGTTTTTCAGTAGACAAGCCCGATATGACAAAAGCCGGCGATAAAGCCGTTAAGGTTACCTATAAAGGTGCAGAGTTAACATTTAATATTAATGTTGAAGCACATAAGTGCAGCAGTAAATGGACAACAACAACTAATTACCATTGGCACGAATGTTCAATCTGTAAGGGTAAGTGCGAACTCGGCAAGCACACGGCAGATAAGTGGACTGTTACAAAGGCTCCCACATATTTTGCAAACGGAAAGAGAGTTAAGGTTTGTAAAACCTGCGGAAAGACTATCGCTTCCGAGACTATGAATAAGTTGGTTCTCAGTGCTCCGAAATCATTAAAGGTTGTTTCTTTAACAGCCTCCACCGCAAAAATCACTTTCAGCAGTGTCAAGGGTGCAACCGGTTATCAGATTTTCAGAGATGATGTTGACGAAGGATTTATCACAAATAAAAACTATTATGTTTTCAAAGGACTTAAACCGGGCAAAAAATATCTTGTGTTAATCTGTGCATACAAGCAGAGCGGCAAGAATGTTGCTTACAGCGGATGGTCGGATATGGCTGAATTCAAAAATGTTCCCGTTGCCGTTAAAGGTGCAGGTGCAAAGGCACTTTCTACTTCTGAATTAAAAATTTTCTGGACAAAATTAAGCGGGGCTGCCGGTTATCATGTATATAACAAAACAACCGGAAAGTCATATCTTACAACATCGGACACATACAAAATCACAGGTCTGAAAGCAGGTACAAAATATAATGTGTTTGTCAGAGCATATTATTTGAGCGGCAAAACAAGATATTACGGTGCATGGACTGCTGTTAAGAATGAAATAACAAAGCCTGTACAGACAGCTATTACTTCAATAAAAGGCGGCTCAAAACAGTTTACCGTTGCTTATAAAGGAGTAAGCGGAGCAACAGGTTATCAGGTAACATATTCAACTGACAGCTCATTCAAGAACAGTAAATATGTTATAGTAAAAGGTAAGAGTGCCACAGTTAAAAATCTTAAAGCTAACACAAAATATTATGTTTGTGTAAGAGCATATATCAAAGCTGATACAACCAATTCATGGGCTGTATATTCAGCTAAGAAATCAGTTAAAACAAGTAATAAATAATTTAAGGAGTGATTATTATGTTTAAATCATTTAAGGACACCGTCAAGCTTTCAAACGGTGTTGAGATACCATGTATAGGATATGGTACCTGGCAGACTCCCGGAGGGGATGTTGCAAAAAACAGTGTAAAGGCAGCCTTGGAAGCGGGTTACCGTCATATTGATACTGCATCGGTGTATGAGAACGAAGTCAGTGTAGGCGAAGCAATTAAAGAATCCGGTGTAAAAAGAGAAGAAATTTTCCTTACAACAAAGCATTGGATTATGAACAGAGGTCTTACAAAAACAAGAGCCGCTATTGATGATTCCCTTAAAGCACTCGGTACCGATTATATTGACCTTTATCTTGTTCATTGGCCCTGCACACCGAAATCTTCACCGGAATGGAAAGAAATTAATGCAGCTACATGGCGCGGTTTTGAAGAAGCATATAAAGCAGGAAAAATCCGTGCAATCGGTGTTTCAAACTACTTGCCTGAGCATATTTTAACACTTGAAGAAACTGCTGAAATTAAACCTATGGTAAACCAGATTGAGTTCCACCCCGGTTATTATCAGCCTGAGCTTGTTCGTTGGAGCAAGGCTCACGGTATGGCAGTTGAAGCTTGGTCACCTTTGGGCAGCGGCGCTGTTTTGAAGAACGAAACATTGGGACTTATCGCAAAGAAATATAATGTAAGCCCTGCACAGATTTGTGTTCGCTTTGCTTTACAGTCCGGTGTTATTCCGATGCCTAAATCAACTAATCCCGAAAGAATTGCAATGAATCTTGATGTATTTAACTTTGAATTAGCTGACGAGGATATGACTGCAATTATGACTATGCCTCCTTTGGGATATTCAACATATCATCCCACAGAAGCACCTGCCGACACTCTTTTCGGCGGAAATTATGATATTGACTGATTATACATAATATCAAATATAACAAATAAAGTCGCAGAACCGAAAGGCTTTGCGGCTTTTTGTCTTTACAAAATGCTTTGTATAAGGTATACTGCTGTATGGAATATTCTTCGGGAGAAAAAATATGGTAAGAACTAAATTCGACTGGATAGATTTTATCAAAAAGGTTGCAATTATAGCTGTTCCGGTTGCGTTGCAGAACTTGCTTACTACAACAGGTACTATGGTTGATACAATGATGATAGCACCTTTGGGTGAAACATCAGTTGCCGCGGTGGGACTTTGCGCTCAGTTTGCCAATCTTATGTTTTCCTGTTATTGGGGATTTGTGGGCGGCGGTATGCTGTTCTTTGCTCAGTATTGGGGAGCGAAAGACCATAACGGTATCAGTCGAGCTTACGGCACAACAATATTTTTCTTGCTTACCGTGGCTTCAATTTTCACGGTAACATCCCTTGTTGCACCGGAGTTTGTTATGCAGATTTTCACGGATAAGGTATCAATTCAGAAAATAGGTGTCGAGTATTTAAGAATTGCCTGTCTGTCCTATCCGTTTTTAATTTTCTCTGTCGGTATGGGTGCGTTATTGCGTTCCACCGAAAGGGTTAAAATTCCTCTGTATGCATCAATAGCATCGGTTGCAACAAATATTATTTTAAACTGGGTATTTATTTTCGGAAAGCTCGGGCTTAAACCTATGGGCGTAAGAGGTGCGGCATTAGCAACAGTATGTGCCGCATTCGTCAATGCACTGATGACCTTAGTGTTGGGTAAATTTGCAAAATATGAATACCTGTTTACATTTAAAAAGCATTTTCACTGGACAAAGGAATGGATTGGTGAATATCTCAAAAAATGTTTTCCAATTATATGTAATGAATTGTTTGTGGGTATCGGCTTCACCGTAAGTAATATTGTTTTGGGCAGACAGCCGGAGGAAGCTATTGCCGCTCTTGCGGTTTTCAGAACCATTGAGGGCTTGATAATCGGCTTCTTTGCAGGCTTTTCAAATGCCGCATCCGTGCTTGTGGGGAAATGTATCGGGGCAGGAGATATAAAAACTGCTTACAGCAGGGCAACAAGACTTGTATTGCTGTGCGCAACCGTAATCTTCTCAGTTTGTGCATTGATACTTGTTTTCCACACTCCGTTGCTTCACATAATGAGCTTGTCGGGAAAATCCTTTGACTATGCCACAAAAATGCTTATGGTATATTCCGTTGCCGCACTGATAAGAATGTGCAACTGGATGCAGAACGATACATACAGAACAGGGGGAGATACTGCATTCGGTACAATTATGGAAATTGTGTTTATGTATGTAATGGTAATTCCTGCGGTTTGCCTCACGGGACTTGTGTTTAAACTTCCCACAATGATTGTTTTTACCTGTGCATACATTGACGAGCCTATAAGGTTTGTTATAATGCAGAAGCATATGTACAGTGCGAAATGGATAAAACCCGTAACCCGTCAGGGCAAAGAGGCGGTTAAAAAATTTATGGAAGAAAGAGAATCAGTATAAAGGAGAGATTTTTATGAATAGGGTTGGTATTCAGTCAGCACCCTTAATCACAGCAGAGGATTATGAAGAGGGTATTAAATTAATCAAAGAAGCAGGCTTTGACTGCATCGATTTCAGCCTTGACGAAAGAGGAAATGTAAGAGCAGTCATCAACGGCGAAAAGGACGAGTATTTTTCAAAAAGCGGCGAACGGCTTGTGGAAGAACACAGAAATTTGAAAAAAGCCCTTGACGAAGCCGGAATAACCGTAAGTCAGCTTCACGGACCTTTTCCGGTTTATATTGACGGTAACGAGGAGGCAACAAAATTTCTCATTGATGCGACAATCAAGAGCTTTATGGTAAGTGAATTTTTAGGTTCACCTTATGTTGTTGTTCACCCGTCATCACTTCCTCACGATAAAAAGCGTGAAAAAGAAGGAAATATGGAAATGTATAAAACATTAATCCCTTATGCTAAAAAGTATAATGTAAAAATCTGTCTTGAAAATATGTTTTATGTAAATGACGGTCATATTTATGAGGCTTGCTGTTCGGATATAAGAGAAGCCTGCGAATATATTGATGAGCTTAATGAGATTGCCGGTGAGGATATGTTCTCGTTCTGCTATGACTTGGGTCATGCTAATTTGCTGGGTAAACCCATTAGAGAGTCACTTCAAATGTTAGGTAAAAGACTTACAACTTTACATATCCACGATAATGACGGTGTGCTTGATTTGCACAGACAGCCCTATGCTTTTTCGCATTATACCGGATACATTACGGACTGGGACGGTTTTGTAAACGGACTTAAAGATATAGGATATGAGGGTGCATTGTCCTTTGAAACATTTAACTCAGTATCGTATCTGCCCTTGAAAATGCGTCCGGTAATGCTTCAATTCATTGCAGGAACAGGAAAATATTTTGCTTCCGAGCTTTCGAAATGACAGACAAAAAAGACTCCCTCACAAGGGAGCCTTTTTGCGGTATGCTGTTTTTTTATTCAAGTATATTTTTCTTCCCGTATGCCGAAAGTAAATCATTGGGAATGTGTCGGTTATCATCAAGATAATAAACTCTTGTAATCTTTGTGTTTGAAATTTCTATTTTATTTACACCGCAGTTTGCCTGTTCAAATTCATAGGGAACGGGGGAAGTACCGAAAAGTATTGCACAGATAAAATATCTTATAAATACACCGTGGGATACAAGCAGAACTTTCTGGTCATCCGAATAGTTATCTTTCAGATAATTTACGACATCCATAGCACGGCGGTACCGTTCGTTTTCATTATCTTCTCTTTTGCCTATGTGAGAAGATTTAAGAATTGCAAAATCATCATAATCTGTAATTTTCTTTATTTCTTCGAGGTCTGTATGACAGGTATCATTGATTTCAATTACGGAATTAAATAATTTGACAGTCTTTTTGAAATTGGATTTCTTTTCAATTTCTGCAGCAGTCTGTGCCGCTCTTGTCAAAGGACTGGCGATTACATCGTCAAAATCAATATTCTTAAATCGCTCACCAACGCATTGTGCCTGTTTTAAACCTATTTCCGTCAGGGGCGGATTTTCAATATTTACTCCCATATTACCGAAAGAATACCCGTGTCTCACGAAATATATTATCATTTTTTTCACCGTGTTTCATTAATAATATGTGATAATGGTATCATAAAATATATTTTTCGTCAAATTGGTACGATAAATGCCTCAATATATAGTATATAAAATATAAAAAATACGCATATATAGACGACAAAAAATTTTTTAAAAAAACTTGTAAAAAATGCTTGACTTACGGTATTGATTATGGTAAACTTTATAGGCTAGCTTCATAGGTGGAGTTTGGCGTTGATGTGCGTTGATGCAGGAGGTGGCCGCTTTCGAGGCGGGAAATTTCTGCGGAGTATGTCCGATTTTAAACCGGGCGAAAGTTTTCTCATCCCTTGATATTCGTGCCTTTGCGGGTAATTTAGGGTGAGTAAAGTTAAGAGCTGAGTTGTGTCCGGAAATAGATGCGTTTCCGGTTTTTGAAAGGGTGAAAATGAAACACCCGGCACAGTGTAAAGTTTTTAACAGCCCGCCAAATTATTTAAGGAGGCACAACAAATGGCAGTCAAAGGAAAAATCAGAATCAGACTCAAAAGCTATGACCACAATCTTGTGGACAAAGCTGCGGAAAAAATTGTTGAAACAGCAAAGCGTACAAACGCTCAGGTAGCAGGTCCCGTACCGCTTCCGACAGAGAAAGAAGTTGTTACAATTCTTCGTGCTGTTCATAAGTACAAGGATTCCCGTGAGCAGTTTGAGCAGAGAACTCACAAAAGGCTTATCGACATTATCAGACCTTCAAACAAGACCGTTGAAGCTCTGACAGGTCTTGAGCTTCCCGCAGGTGTTGAAATCGAAATAAAGCTTTAATTTCATCACCGCAGGTCAAGTTGGCGAAAGCCAACCAATAACCTAATAAGGAGGAAATAAAAATGGTAAAAGGTCTTATCGGCAAAAAGCTGGGCATGACTCAGGTTTTCGATGAAAACGGAAAAGTAATCCCCGTAACAGTAATCGAAGCAGGTCCCTGTGCCGTAGTCCAGAAGAAGACAATCGAAAATGACGGCTATGAAGCTGTACAGATTGGCTTCGGAGATCAGAAGCTCCAGCGAGTAAACAAGCCCATGAAGGGTCATTTCGCTAAGGGCGACGTTGCACCGAAAAAGGTATTGAAGGAATTCAAGTTTGATGACATCAGTGCTTATGAGGTTGGCAACATTTTAAAGGCAGATGTCTTTGAAGTAGGCGACATCATTGATGTTGTCGGCAAGAGCAAAGGTAAAGGTACAGCAGGTGCTATTAAGAGATGGAATTTTTCCAGACTTAAAGAATCTCATGGTACCGGTCCCAATGCAAGACATGCAGGTTCATTAGGTGCATGTTCCGATCCCTCAAGAGTATTTAAGGGAAAGAAGCTCGCAGGTCACTTAGGTGCAGAGCGAGTAACAGTTCAGAATTTAAGCGTTGTTAAAGTTGATGCAGAAAACAACCTCATCGCCATCAAGGGTGCTATTCCCGGACCTAAGGGCGGTATCGTAGTTATCAAGAACAGCGTTAAAAAAGCGTAAGGAAGGAGTGTTATTAAATGCCTAACGTATCAGTATTTACAACAACAGGCGAGAAGGTTTCCGATATTGAGCTTTCCGAAGGCATCTTCGGTATTGAACCCAATGTATCGGCTATGCATCTCGTAGTAGTCAACTATTTGGCTAACCAGCGTCAGGGCACACAGTCCACACTTACACGCTCTGAAGTAAGCGGCGGCGGCAAGAAGCCCTGGAAACAGAAAGGCTCAGGTAGAGCAAGACAGGGTTCCACACGCTCACCTCAGTGGACGCACGGCGGTATCGCACATGGCCCCAAGCCCCGCGAGTATGGCTTTTCTATAAATAAGAAAGTCAGAAGACTTGCAATGAAGTCTGCACTTTCAAGCAAGGTTGCAGCAGAAGAAATGATTGTCCTCAGAGGTCTTTCTCTTACAGAGATTAAGACAAAGGAAATGGTTAAGGTTCTTTCAGCTTTGGAAACAGGCAAAAAGACTCTTATCGTTCTTCCCGAAAAGGATGATGTTATTTACAGAAGTGCAAGAAACATCGCAGGCGTAAAGACAACTCTTGTCAATACCCTCAATGTTTATGACATTCTTAACTGCGACACAATCGTAGTTTTAGAGGATGCAGTTGCAAAAATTGAGGAGGTATATGCGTAATGAGTAAATTAGCACAGGATATAATCCTCCGCCCCGTTATCACAGAAGAATCAATGGCTGGCATCGAGCTTAAAAAGTACACCTTCAAGGTTGCTAAGGATGCTAACAAGATTGAAATAAAAAAGGCTGTTGAAGAGCTTTTTTCAGTAAAGGTTGCTAAGGTCAACACTCTTCATGTTCGCGGACAGATGAGAAGACAGGGTACAAGCCAGGGCTACACAGCTTCTTGGAAAAAAGCAATCGTTACACTTACAGAAGACTCAAAGACAATTGATTTCTTTGACGGAATGGCTTAATTAATTTAATTAAAAAATCCGGTGGTAAGGTATGGAGTTGACATACTCCGCAAAACTACTGAGAGGAGAGTAAATATATGTCAATCAGGACTTATAAACCGACTGGTAACGCAAGGCGTAATATGTCGGTTACAGATTATTCCGAGTTGTCAAAGGTTAAGCCTGAAAGAAGCTTGTTAGAGCCTCTTAACAACACAGCAGGCCGCAACAGCTACGGAAGAATTACCGTTCGTCACAGAGGCGGCGGAAACCGCAGAAAGTATCGTGTTATCGACTTTAAGAGAGATAAGAAAGATATTCCTGCAAAGGTACTCACAGTTGAGTATGACCCCAACCGTTCAGCTCATATCGCTCTTGTTGAATATGAAGACGGCGAAAAGAGATATATCATTCATCCCGTCGGACTGAACATTGGTGATACAGTTATTTCAAGTGCAGATGCCGATATTAAACCCGGTAACGCACTTCCCCTTACAAATATCCCCACAGGTACGGTTATTCACAATGTTGAATTGTATCCCGGTCGTGGCGGACAGCTTGCAAGAAGTGCCGGTAACTCAGCACAGCTTATGGCTAAGGAAGGCGTTTACGCTTTGTTAAGACTTCCTTCAGGCGAGCTTCGTAATGTTCCTGCTGACTGTATGGCAACAATAGGTCAGGTTGGTAATGTTGATTACGAAAATGTTAAAATCGGTAAAGCCGGTAGAAAACGCCACATGGGCTGGCGTCCCAAAGTCAGAGGTTCTGTAATGAACCCGAATGACCATCCCCACGGCGGTGGTGAAGGTAAAGCGCCTATCGGTCGTTCCGGTCCTGTTACACCTTGGGGTAAACCTACATTGGGTTACAAGACAAGAAAGCACAAGAAGGCTTCAAACAAGCTTATCATAAAGCGTCGTAACGGCAAGTAAGTTGATGAAAGGAGCTATGAATAATGGGCAGAAGCGTTAAAAAAGGACCTTTCGTGCAACCAAAGCTGCTCGAGAGAGTCGTGGAAATGAATAAGACAGGCGAGAAAATCGTCCTCAAAACTTGGAGCAGAAGCTCTACAATTTTCCCCGACTTTGTTGGCCACACATTTGCAGTACATGACGGACGCAAGCATGTTCCGGTATATGTAACAGAGGATATGGTCGGACATAAGCTCGGTGAATTTGCACCTACAAGAACTTTCAGAGGTCATGCAGGTTCAAAAACTTCTAATACAAAATAAGGTCGAAAGGAGTGTGTAAACTATGGAAGCTAAGGCGAAAGTAACTTTCGTGCGTATCGCACCCAGAAAAGTAAAAATCGTTTTGGACTTAATCCGAAATCAACCTGCCAAAAAAGCAATGGCAATTCTTAAACACACGCCGAAGGCCGCGTGTGAACCGCTTATAAAGTTATTGAAGTCGGCAATGGCTAATGCGGAAAACAACTATAATATGAATGTTGACAATCTTTATGTTGCTTCATGTAAAGTTGACGAAGGACCGACATTAAAGAGAATCAGACCGAGAGCACAGGGTCGTGCCTTCCGTATAAATAAGAAGACATCTCATATCACCCTGGTACTCAAGGAAAAGGAATAAGGCGAGGAGGAAAGACAGATGGGTCAGAAAATTAATCCGACCGGCTTAAGAATCGGTGTCATTAAAGACTGGGAATCACGCTGGTTTGCAGACAAGAAAGACTTCGGTAACACTCTTGTCGAGGACTACAATCTTCGTGAATTTCTTCTCAAGACACTTGCTCCCGCCGGTGTACCCAAAGTTGAAATTGAGCGTGATGCAAAGCGTATCCGCATCAATATTCACTGTGCAAAGCCCGGTATCGTAATCGGTCGCGGCGGCGCAGAGATTGAAAAACTTAAAGAAATCTGTAAGAAGAAATTAAACACAGAAAAGGATGTTTTCATTAACATCGTTGAAATTAAACAACCTGATTTGAACGCACAGCTTGTTGCTGAAAATATTGCAGTTCAGCTCGAAAAGAGAGTTTCTTTCAGAAGAGCATTGAAGCAGTCTATCGGCAGAACTATGAAGCTCGGCGCAAAGGGTATCAAAACTCAGGTATCAGGTCGTTTAGGCGGAGCAGAAATTGCGCGTACCGAAAATTATCACGAAGGTACTATTCCGCTTCAAACAATCAGAGCTGACATTGACTATGGCTTCGCAGAAGCAGATACAACTTACGGTCGTATCGGTGTTAAGGTTTGGCTTTACAGAGGAGAAGTTCTGCATGAAAACCGTTCACGCAGACCTCGTAAGGAAGGGGGAGCTCGCTAATGTTATTACCTAAGCGTGTTAAATATCGTAAGCCCCAGAGAGGCCGTATGAAGGGTAAAGCTTTAAGAGGTAATAAAGTAAGCTACGGTGATTTCGGTCTTGTAGCACTTGAACCCGCCTGGATTAAGTCTAATCAGATTGAGGCAGCCCGTATCGCTATGACAAGATATATCAAGCGTGGCGGTCAGGTTTGGATAAAGATTTTCCCTGACAAACCGGTTACTGAAAAGCCGGCTGAAACTCGAATGGGTTCCGGTAAAGGTTCACCCGAACATTGGGTAGCCGTTGTTAAGCCCGGCAGAGTTATGTTCGAAATTGCAGGCGTAAGCGAAGAACTCGCAAGAGAAGCTATGCGTCTTGCAGCTAATAAATTACCAATCAAATGTAAATTTGTATCTAAAGAAGAAACGGGTGGTGAGCAATAATGAAAGCCAGTGAAATCAGAAAACTGTCAGCAAAAGAGCTGGATGCTAAGCTTCTTGAGTTGAAAGACGAGCTTTTTAAACTGCGCTTCCAGCAAGCCATTAACCAGCTCGATAACCCGATGCGTATTAACGCCGTTAGAAAAGATATTGCAAGAATTAAGACAATTCAGCGTGATATCGAGCTTCACGGCGCTGAGGCGTAAGAAAGGGAGGCAGTAATAAATGAGTGAAAGAAACCTCAGAAAAACTCAGGTCGGTTTAGTATCCAGCGATAAGATGGATAAAACAGTCGTTGTTACAGTTAAGGACAGAGTTAAGCATCCGCTTTACAAAAAGATTGTTAACCGTACAGTTAAAATCAAGGCTCATGACGAGAACAACGAATGCGGAATCGGCGACCGTGTTTTGGTTATGGAAACGCGTCCACTCTCCAAAGATAAGAGATGGCGTGTTGTAGAAATTATCGAAAAAGCCAAATAATTTGGTGAAAGTGTAAGGAGGCAAACACTGTGATACAGCAACAGAGTTACCTCAAGGTTGCCGACAATACCGGTGCAAAGGAGATTATGTGTATCCGTGTACTTGGTGGTTCCGGCAGGAGGTATGCCAATATAGGCGACGTGGTAGTAGCTTCAGTTAAAAAAGCCACACCCGGCGGCGTTGTTAAAAAAGGTGAAGTAGTTAAGGCAGTTATCGTAAGAACTGCAAACGGACTTCGCAGAGATGACGGCACATACATTCGCTTTGACGAGAATGCAGCCGTAATTATCAGAGATGACAAGAACCCCAGAGGCACTCGTATCTTTGGACCCGTAGCAAGAGAATTAAGAGATAAAGATTATCTTAAAATCCTCAGTCTTGCTCCGGAAGTGCTTTAAGCGGGAGGTGCAGGATAATGAATAAAGTTCATGTTAAAACAGGAGACGAAGTTGTCGTTATCAACGGTAAGTACCGCGGCAAAAGAGGCAAGGTTATAGAAGTTAGCCCCAAAGAGAACAAGGTAATCGTTGAAGGCGTAAACATCGTTACAAAGCATGTTAAGCCCCGTCAGGTTGGCGAAGCCGGCGGACTTATCAAGGCTGAAAGTGCATTATATGCAGACAAGGTTCAGCTCATCTGCCCCAAGTGCGGCCGTCCTACAAGAACAGGCAGCACAATTAATTCCAAGGGCAAGAAGATGCGTACCTGCAAAAAGAGCGACTGCAAAGCAGAATTTGAATAAGGGAGGACATGACCAGTGGCAAGATTAAAAGAACTTTACAAAAACGAAGCTGCTCCGGCACTTATGAAGAAGTTTGAATACAAGAGCGTCATGCAAATCCCGAAGCTTGATAAGATTGTTATCAATGTAGGTTGCGGTGAAGCTCGTGAAAATCCTAAGGTATTGGATGCCGTAGTTTCCGATTTGATGCAGATTACAGGACAGAAGCCTGTTCTTTGTAAGGCAAGAAAATCAGTTGCTAACTTCAAACTTCGTGAAGGTATGGTTATCGGTGCAAAGGTAACACTCAGAGGAGACAGAATGTATGAATTTCTTGACAGATTTTTCAATTTAGCTCTCCCCAGAGTTCGTGACTTCAGAGGAATTAATCCTGATGCTTTTGACGGCAGAGGAAACTACTGCATGGGCGTTAAGGAACAGCTTATTTTCCCTGAAATCGACTATGATAAGATTGACAAGGTTCGTGGCATGGATATTTGCTTTGTCACAACCGCAAACACAGATGAAGAAGCAAGAGAGCTGCTCTCACTTATGGGCGCTCCGTTTGCGAAGTAAGGAGGGATTATTGTGGCCAAGAAGTCAATGAAGGTTAAGCAGGCAAGACCTGCAAAGTATTCCACAAGGCAGTACAACAGATGTAAAATCTGCGGCAGGCCGCACGCCTATCTTCGTAAATACGGAGTATGTCGTATCTGCTTCAGAGAGCTTGCACATGCCGGTCAGATTCCCGGAGTAAGAAAGGCAAGCTGGTAAGAGCGATTGCAAAGGAGGTTGACGTATGCAAATTACAGATTCAATAGCCGATATGCTTACAAGAATTCGTAATGCAAATTCAGCAAAGCATGAAACGGTAAGAATTCCCGCATCCAACATGAAGAAGGCAATTGCTCAAATTCTTGTTGACGAGGGATATGTTAAAAGTTTTAAAGTTGAAGAAGACGGAAAGCAGGGCATGATTGAAATTGCTTTGAAGTACGGCTCCAACAAATCACCGGTTATCACCGGTTTACGCAGAGTTTCCAAGCCCGGCCTGCGTATTTATACAAATTGTGAGGATATGCCCAAGGTTATGAAAGGCCTCGGTATCGCAATCCTTTCAACATCAAAGGGTATTATGACTGATAAGGACGCTCGTGCAGCACATGTCGGCGGCGAAGTCCTTGCGTTCGTATGGTAAGGAGGTGCTGTTAAATGTCACGTATAGGTAAATTACCCGTAGAAATTCCCGCAGGAGTTGACGTTACAATTGACGGCAGCACCGTAACAGTAAAGGGTGCCAAGGGTACACTTGTTCAGGAAATTCATCCTAACATTACTGTAAAAAAGGAAGGTAACACAATAGTTGTTACCCGCCCTGATGATGATAAGTTCAACAGATCACTTCACGGTCTTTCCCGTTCACTTATCGCCAATATGGTCGAGGGTGTAAGCAAGGGTTATTCCAAGGAATTGGAAGTAAACGGTGTCGGTTACCGTGCTCAGAAGCAGGGTAAGGATTTGGTTCTTAACATCGGATATTCACATCAGGTTATCGTTTCTGAGATTGACGGAATTACAATTGATGTTCCCGGACCTAACAAGGTTGTTATCTCCGGTCCCGACAAGCAGAAGGTTGGTCAGTTCGCAGCTGAAGTTCGTGAAAAGAGACCTCCCGAGCCGTATAAGGGCAAAGGCATTAAGTATGTTGATGAATTTATCCGCCGCAAGGAAGGTAAAGCCGGTAAGGGCGCAAAATAAGTTTTAAGAGAAGGAGTGAAACCTAATGGTAAACAGACAAGACAGTAATAAGGCAAGAACAAAACGCCATATGAGAGTCCGTAATAAGGTTTCGGGTACGGCTGAATGTCCTCGTCTTAATGTTTTCCGTTCTCTGAAGCATATTTACGCTCAGCTCATAGATGATGAAAAGGGTGTTACACTTGCTTCAGCTTCAACAGTTGAAAAAGACTTTGAAGAATACGGCGGAAATAAATCCGCAGCTCACAAGGTGGGCGAATTGATAGCAAAGCGTGCCGCAGACAAGAAGATAACAACAGTTGTTTTCGACCGCGGAGGCTATATTTATCACGGCCGTGTGCAAGAGCTGGCCGAAGGTGCCCGTGAGGGCGGCCTCAAGTTCTAAGAAGGAGGAAAAAACTTTGGCTATGAATGAAACAACGGCAAATGCTAACGAATTGCAGGAAAGAGTTGTTGCAATAAACCGTGTTTCCAAGACTGTAAAGGGCGGACGAATTTTCAAGTTTGCCGCTTTGGTAGTTGTTGGTGACGGAAACGGCACCGTAGGCTTCGGTCTCGGTAAATCAGGCGAAGTTCCGGATGCAATCCGTAAGGGCATTGAGGATGCAAAGAAAAACTTAATTCATGTTTCACTTAAAGGCGGAACAATCCCCCACGAAATTATCGGTAAATACGGTGCAGGCGTTGTGCTTATGAAGCCCGCAGCACCCGGTACCGGAGTTATCGCCGGCGGTCCCGTTCGTGCAGTTGTTGAAACAGCAGGTATTAAGGATATCCGTTCCAAGGCACTTCGTTCCAATAACCCGTGTAATGTTGTAAGAGCAACATTTGACGGACTTTCGAAGTTGCGTAATGTTGACGAAGTTGCTGCTATCCGCGGTAAGTCAGCAAAAGAAATTTTAGGTTAAGGAGGGTGGAACAATGGCAGACGTTCAAGTTAAGCTCGTTAAAAGCCTTATAGGCAGCAAAAAAGATCAGATTGCCACCGCCCATGCACTTGGTCTTCATAAAATAGGGGATGTTTCAAAACAGC
Organism: Acutalibacteraceae bacterium; assembly: GCA_045642385.1. Taxonomy (GTDB): domain Bacteria; phylum Bacillota; class Clostridia; order Oscillospirales; family Acutalibacteraceae; genus RGIG2945. The sequence goes on along the minus strand of JAZUIT010000049.1, from coordinate 32,193 downwards.
CTGACATTCCCCAGACTCAGGGTAAGGTTAGAAAGATTGCTCACCTTATCGAGGTAACCAAGGCTTAAGAAAGAGGAGGTGCGAAGTTATGAAGTTGCACGAACTGTCACCGAACGCCGGTTCAACAAAAGAGCGTAAGCGTATCGGTAGAGGACCCGCTTCCGGTCAGGGTAAAACTGCCGGTAAAGGTCATAAAGGTCAAAAGGCTCGTGCCGGTCGTGGAATGCGTCCCGGATTTGAAGGCGGTCAGATGCCTTTGCAGAGAAGACTTCCCAAGCGTGGTTTTAACAACATTTTCGCCAAGGAAATCGCTACTGTTAATGTATCCGACCTTGAAAAAGCTTTTGATAACGGAGCAGTTGTAGATGCTGCAGCCCTTATTGAAAAAGGTCTTATCAAAAAGTCTCTTGACGGTGTTAAGATTTTAGGTAACGGTGAGCTTACCAAAAAGCTCACAGTAAAGCTTGTGTCCTATGATAAGTCGGATAAACCGGCTGAAGAAAAGCATAAGCCTTATTCCGAAACTGCTTTGAAGAAGATTGAGGCAGCCGGCGGAAAGGTTGAGGTGATCTAAGTGATTCAGACATTACTAAACGCTTGGAGAATCCCTGATCTTAGAAAGAAAATGCTTTTTACGGCATTTATCATTTTGATTTTCAGAATCGGTGCAGCAATTCCTGTACCGTTCGTAGATGCCGCAAGCGGTATCTTTGCCACACAGGCAGCACAGGGTACTTTTATGGAGTACCTTCAAATGATGACCGGTGATGCATTTAACTATGCCACCATATTCGCAATGTCCATCACCCCCTATATCAACAGCTCCATTATTATGCAGTTGCTGACAGTTGCAATTCCTTATCTTGAGAGATTGCAGAAGGAAGGCGAAGAAGGACGCAAGAAGATAGCTTCAATTACCCGTTGGGTAACAGTTGTATTAGGTCTTTTACAGAGTACAGCATATTATTTCTATCTTCGCAATCAGCACGGTGATGACGGTATGAACTTCCTTTTAAAGGATGCTAACGGTGCTAACTTTACCGGATTTGCCGCAGTTTTCCAGGCTGTCGTAATTATCGCTTGCCTTACAGCAGGTACAGCACTTATTATGTGGCTTGGTGAGCAGATTAATGATAAGGGTATCGGTAACGGTATTTCAATTATACTTTTCGCCGGTATCGTATCAAGAATACCTGCACTTGTAACTCAGATTTGGGGTTACTTCCAGCAGGGTATCAATGTTCCCGCATACTATGTTTTAGCTCCCATCGCTTATGTAATAATGCTTGCAATGATTGCATACATTGTTTGGATGGATAATGCTGAACGCCGTATTCCGGTTCAGTATGCAAAGAGAGTTGTCGGCAGAAAGATGTACGGCGGTCAGAACACACATATTCCGATTAAGGTTAATATGTCCGGTGTTATGCCCATCATCTTCGCAAGTTCAATTCTTTCATTGCCTCCCACAATCCAGATGTTTGTTAAGGTTAAGGAAGGCAGCGGTTGGAATACATTCTTCAATATATTCAAATCAACACACTGGGCTTATGCCATTATCTACTTTGTACTTATTATCTTCTTTGCATATTTCTATGCATCAATCGAGTACAATCCAATTGAAATGGCTAACAATATTCGTAAACAGAGTGGTGCAATTCCGGGTATCCGTCCGGGTAAACCTACATCAGAATATATCGGAAAGATTTTGTCAAGAATTACCTTGTTAGGTGCTTTGCTGTTGAGCGTTGTAGCACTCTTCCCGATTATCTTCTCTCAGGTTACAGCAGTTGCAAAGGTACCGATGAACTTGTCTTTGGGTGGAACATCCATTATCATTCTTGTCGGTGTTGCTCTTGAAACTGTTAAACAGCTTGAATCTCAGATGATGATGCGTCACTACAAGGGCTTCCTTGATTAATTAATAGGAGCACAGATTTATGAATTTGATTCTTTTAGGTGCACCCGGTGCGGGTAAGGGAACACAGGCAGAGGTTATCTGCGAAAAGCTTTCCATACCTGCCATATCCACGGGTAATATAATTCGTGCCGCACTTAAAGACGGTACGGAAATGGGTAAAAAAGCAAAGTCCTATATTGATGCCGGTGCTTTGGTTCCCGATGATGTTGTTATCGGTATTATCAAAGACAGACTTTCAGAGGACGATTGCAAAAACGGATTTATTCTTGACGGCTTTCCCCGTACCATTCCTCAGGCAGAAGCTCTTGATGAAATGGGTGTAAAAATCGACAAGGTGATTGAAATTCATGTTGCCGATGAAAGAATTGTCAAGAGAATGTCAGGCAGAAGAGTTTGTAAGGCTTGCGGAGCTTCTTATCACATTGAGTATAAAAAGCCCCAAAAGGACGGCATATGTAATGTATGCGGCGGCGAGCTGACAATTCGTGCAGATGACAGTCCGGAAACTGTTCTTGAAAGACTTAAAGTTTATCATGAGCAGACGGAACCCTTGAAGGATTATTATGAAAAGCAGGGTAAACTTGCAGTAGTAGAGGGTCAGGAAGAAGTAGCTGATACAACTGCCCTCACATTAAAAGCTCTGGAGGCGTAAGAAGAAAGCATGATAGTGCTGAAAACCAACAGAGAATTGGCCTTGATGAGAGAGGCCTGCAAAATATCGGCTAATGCATTACTTGTAGCAGGGGAAGCTGTAAAGCCCGGAGTATCTACTTATGAGATAGACCGGGTAGCCCATGACTTCATTGTGAAGCATAAGGCTAAACCAAATTTCCTTAATTTGTACGGATTTCCCGCTACGGCGTGCATTTCCATAAACGACGAGGTCATTCACGGTATTCCCAGCAAGAAAAGAATACTGAAGGAAGGCGACATAGTCAGTATTGATCTTGGAGCCTCAATCGGCGGATATAACGGCGATAATGCTGCTACTTTTGCTGTGGGCGAAATAAGTCCCGAAGCAAAGCGGCTGTGTGACACCACAAGAGAGAGCCTTTATAAGGGAATCGAAGCGGCTGTCGCAGGCGGCAGAATCGGTGATATAGGTGCCGCGGTATCTAAGTATTGCGAAGAAAGAGGTTTCAGTGTTGTACGCAAATTTGTAGGACACGGAATCGGCAGGGAATTACATGAAGACCCCAGTGTACCGAATTTCGGAACAGCGGGACGGGGTATAAGACTCCTACCCGGAATGACATTGGCAATAGAGCCTATGATAAATATGGGCAAATATGATGTCAGAACCATGTCCGACGGTTGGACAGTTAAGACTATTGACGGGAAATTGTCCGCACACTTTGAGCATACGGTTGCCATAACGGCAAACGGCCCTCAAATTCTTACACAGATTTAGGAGGCTGAAATGGAGCTTGAAGTCGGCAGTGTCGTCTTTTCAAAGGCAGGACGGGACAAGGGCAAATTAATGTCGGTGGTTGAAGTAAAAGAAAATTGTGTTTTTGTATGTGACGGTAAGGAGCGCCCGGTTGAACGCCCCAAAATGAAAAATTTACGGCATATATCATTAACACAGAAAAAGCTCAGTAAAGAGCTGTTGTGTTCAAACCGAAGACTGAAAAAGGCATTGAGAGAAATTTCACAGTGCTGCGAAAAACTTTAAAAGGGGAAACGTAAAATGTCTAAACAGGATATGATTGAAATTGAAGGTACAGTTGTCGAAGCGTTGCCCAATGCAACATTCCATGTTGAGTTGGAAAACGGACACAAAATACTGGCTCACATTTCCGGAAAGCTTCGTATGAATTTCATAAGAATACTTCCCGGGGATAAGGTGAAGGTCGAAATGTCGCCATATGATCTCACACGTGGGCGAATTACATGGCGTTCGAAGTAAGCAATATATGTAAATTTAAGGAGGTATTCAATATGAAAGTCAGACCTTCTGTCAAAAAGATTTGCGAAAAATGCAAAATTATCAAACGCAAGGGAAAAATCATGGTTATCTGTGAAAATCCTAAGCACAAGCAGCGTCAAGGTTAATTGACGCAAACCATTATTGGAGGTGCAACTGACAAATGGCGCGTATTTCAGGTGTTGACTTGCCGAGAGATAAGAGAATTGAAATTGCTCTTACTTATATTTTCGGTATAGGTCGTAAAACTGCAAGCGACATTATTGCAGCAACAGGCGTTAACCCTGACATCAGAGTTAAGGACCTGACAGAGGAAGACGTTTCAAAGCTTCGTGAGTATATTGACCACAATGTTAAGGTTGAGGGTGACTTGCGTAGAGAGACAGCTTTTGACATTAAGCGTCTTGTTGAAATTGGCTGCTACCGTGGTGTTCGTCACCGCAAAGGTCTTCCCGTAAGAGGACAGCGTTCAAAAACAAACGCACGTACCCGTAAGGGCCCGAAGAAAACAATAGCAAATAAGAAAAAGTAAGAGTAGGAGGGATACGAAATGGCAACTAAAGGTTCCGCAAAAAAAGGTACTGCCACCCGCAAACGCCGTGAGCGTAAAAATATTGACCGCGGTGCAGCGCATATCCAATCCACCTTCAACAACACGATTGTTACTATTACCGATTTGCAGGGTAATGCAGTATCATGGGCAAGTGCCGGTGAAATGGGCTTCAGAGGTTCAAGAAAGTCCACTCCCTATGCTGCTCAGACTGCCGCAGAAACAGCCGCTAAGGTAGCTGTTGACCACGGTATGAAAACAGTTGAAGTTTATGTTAAGGGACCGGGAGCGGGTCGTGAAGCCGCAATCAGAGCATTGCAGGCAGCAGGTTTGGATGTAAGTATGATTAAAGATGTTACTCCCATTCCTCATAACGGATGCCGTCCGCCCAAGAGAAGGCGTGTATAACCGATTAAATTGGAGGTGCAACGTATATGGCAAGATATACAGGAGCGGTCTGTAAGTTGTGCCGTCGTGAGGGTAAAAAGCTTTATTTGAAAGGCGACCGTTGCTACACAGGTAAGTGTGCAATAGAGCGTCGTTCATATGCCCCCGGACAGCATGGACAGAGCCGCAAGAAAACTTCTGAATACGGTCTTCAGCTTCGTGCAAAGCAACAGGCAAGACGTTATTACGGTATTCAGGAAAATCAGTTCCACAAATATTTTTTGATGGCTGAAAGAAAACAAGGCGTTACAGGTGAAAACCTGCTGAGAATATGCGAAAGCCGACTTGATAATGTAGTTTATCTTTTGGGATGGGCTAGCTCAAGAGCAGAAGCAAGACAGCTTGTTGTTCACGGTCATTTCAAGGTAAACGGAAACAAAGTTGATATTCCGTCATATCTTTTAAAGGCCGGTGACAAAGTTTCTATTAAGACAGCAAGTCTTGACAGTGAAAAGTTTAAAGCTATTTTTGAATCAAACGGTGCTCGCCCTGTTCCGCAGTGGCTTGAAGCAGGCGATAAGGAAGCAAAGGTTATCAATCTTCCCGAAAGAGATCAGATTGCAGCACCTGTTGAAGAACATCTTATCGTTGAGTTCTATTCTAAATAATTCAGCATAAGCTAAAATTAGGCTACGCCAAGATTAAGGAGGGTTTTGCATTGATTGGTATTGAAAAGCCCAAAATTGAAATCGCAGAATGTTCTCAGGACGGAAGCTACGGAAAATTTGTAGTTGAACCACTTGAGAGAGGCTACGGTACTACATTAGGTAACAGTTTAAGGAGAGTTTTGCTTTCCTCACTTCCCGGATATGCTATTACATCAGCAAAGATTGATAATGTATTTCATGAGTTTTCTTCAATAGAAGGCGTGAAGGAAGATGTTACCGAAATCGTTTTGAATTTAAAGAGTGTCATTCTCAAAATTCAGGGCGACGGTCCGAAAACAATCTATATTAACGAAACAGGCGAAGGCGAGGTTACTGCCGGCAATATCCAGACTGACAGCGAAGTTGAGATTTTGAATCCCGATTTACACATCGCTTCTTTGGATGAGGGTGCTCATCTCGGTATCGAGTTGACAGCCGACAAGGGCAGAGGCTATGTTTCCGCTGACCGTAATAAGCAGATTTTAAAACCTGCTATCGGTGTTATTGCTATAGATTCAATTTATACACCTGTATTAAAGGTGAATTACACAGTCGAGAACACACGTGTAGGACAAATCACGGACTATGATAAGCTTACACTCGAAGTGTGGACAAACGGCACTATTACTGTAAAAGAAGCCGTTTCTCTGGGTGCCAAGATTCTCAATGAACATCTGAGCCTTTTCGGCGAGCTTTCCGAAGAGGTTTTCGCAGATACCATTTTGGTTGACAAAGATGAAGACAGCAAAGAGGGAATTTTGGAGATGTCCGTTGAAGATCTTGACCTGTCTGTGCGCTCCTTCAATTGCTTGAAGAGAGCCGGAATTAACACGGTCGGAGATTTGGTAGACAAGACTGAGTTTGATATGATGAAGGTTAGAAACCTCGGAAGAAAATCTCTTGATGAGGTTATTGCCAAGCTTAAGTCATTAGGTCTTGGACTTAGAGTTGAAGAAGAATAATCTCGACCAGTATTGTAAAGGAGTGATTTTATGCCCGGTTCCAGAAAACTCGGCAGAACCAGCGACCACCGCAAGGCTATGCTTAGATTGATGGTTACCTTTCTTTTGGAAAACGGCAGAATAGAAACCACCGTTACAAGGGCAAAGGAAGTCCGTGCAATGGCTGAAAAAATGATTACCGTTGCTAAAACTAACGACCTCAATTCAAAGAGAAAAGCTTTCGCTTATATTACTAAGGAAGATGTTGTTAAAAAGCTCTTTGATGAAATTGCCCCGGCATATAAAGATGTAAACGGCGGCTATTGCCGTATAATTAAAACGGCACCTCGTCGTGGTGATGCTGCTGAAATGTGTATCCTCGAACTCACATACGCAGAGGAAGCTAAAAAATCAGACGAGAAAAACGTAAAAAAGACTGCCAAGAAAAAGGAAAAGGAAGAAGCAGCTGAATAATCTGTTATTCTAAAAATTTGACCGTACAGATATATTAATCTGTACGGTCTGTTTTTATGTTGCGTAATCATCAATTAAACCTTAAATTATTAATGAAAAACTTTTCAAAATTTTTATGGGTCGAGATTTCAATATTTTTTGCGTTCTCTGATATGTTTTTCCATAAATCTTTATTGCCGTGTACCATTCCTTTTATTGCGGAATTGCCTATTGAAACCGTTTCACAATCGGGGATAATTTTTAAAAATTTTGCGTTTGAGATATTCACCGCCGAGCCAAAGCTGCCGCCTAAAAATGTTTTGTCGATTTTTATATTTTCAGTCATAATTTCAAGTGCAGTTTGTACGGCGGATTTTGCCAATAAAAATTCTTTTACATCTTCATTTGTAATGCAAATATTACCGAAAATTCTGTAAGGTTTTTTAAGGTAACCGTCAGGAGTAATTATATTATTTCTGAAAAGCTCAGCAATAATGTCGATAAGTCCCGAACCGCAAATGCCAACCGGACTTTTATTACCGACAGTTTCAATATGCGGCATATTGTCAATCAGCTTAAAATGAGAAATTGCACCGTCTGTGGCAGGCATACCGAAGGAAATTTTACCACCCTCAAATGCAGGACCCGAAGCAGTTGAAGTGACAGAAATTTTTTCATTTTCAATCAAAGCAATTTCACAGTTTGTACCGAAATCCATAAGCAATTTTACATTACTTTTATCGTCATAAACTGATGAAATTCCGGATAAAATATCCGCACCGCAAAAGGCGGAAATACAGGGCAAAATATATAAAGGCGTATCGAAATCAAGCCCGAGTTGCGTCGCACTTTCAAAAAATTTTTCACTTAAAAATTTCGGAGTATAAGGGAAAAATCCCATAGTCTTACAGGGCTCGTTAAGAAAAATGTGAAGCATAGCGGTATTGCCGCAGATTATAATTTTTTCAATAGGCATTTTTGCTTTTTTTATCATAGAATTTATTTGTGAAATAATTGCTTTGTTCATTAAAGCGAGGTCGGTACCCTCACCGTGATTTATTCTTGACATTATATCGGAACCGAAGCTCTGCTGGCGGTTTTTTTCAATACAAGATGCAACTGTTTTTCCGTTTTGAATAAGTGATATGCAAACGGTTGTCGTACCTATATCAATCAAAGCCTCCGCACAGCCTGTCGGATTTTCGTTTGAAAAAAGTGAAAAACCGTTATTGTCAATTAACTCCACAATCATATTATCCTGAGGTTTTGTTTTACAGGAAAGTACTGTTTTTGAATTTGCAATAACCTTACATTTTCCGCAGTTGCCGCTACCGTCGCAGGAAGCATCTATACTGTAACCGTAAAAACGCAAAGCCGATAGCAAATTATCGAAGCTATCGGCGTTAATTATTTCCGTTTTATTTTTTGATTTAACGGTAATTTTCATCATAAATTACACTTTCACTGTCAGTGATTGCACAGATGAGGTCATCATAAATAAAATCTGCGTTACATTTTTCTATCTGTTCTCTTGCAAAAGAGGTGGTGACTGCAATACAGGTCATACCTGCCGCCTTAGCCGCCTGAACACCGGAAAGTGAGTCCTCGAAAACGAGACAATCTTCCGGGTTTTCACCTGCAACCTCAGCCGCCTTCAAGAAAATTTCCGGGTCGGGTTTTTTCTTTACAACATCTGTTCCGGTGATAAAAGCATTGAACATATTAAGATCAGCACCTATACATTCGACATTTTTCAAAACCTTGACTTTATCGGATGCGGAGGCTATTGCGATTTTGTAACCCCTGTTATAAAGATTTTCTATTAGAATTTTTGACCAAGGGAAAACCTTTAATCTTTCGGCTGCGGTTTCAAAATATCTTTCATAAGCCCTTGCTTTCATTTTAACATCATATTTCAAACCGTAAAGCTCTGCAACTCCGCCTATGAATTTATCATCGCCCATTCCTCTGAACGGTATAAAATCGGTTGTTTTTGCACTTACTCCCCAGTCTGCCAATGCTTCGGCTGAGGCTAATGCTATTGCTTCCTCGGAGTCAACCAAAACTCCGTCCATATCAAAAATTATAAGCTTTTTCACTGTAATCACTGTCCCATCATCTTGTTGGCAAACGCCTTTGTCTTTTTTGCTTTTTTAGGTCTGTAAAGAGGAGGATTGTTGAGCTCCTCACGAGCTTTTTTACCCTTTGAAGTTGCCAAAAATTTATTCACATGAATTACGAGAGGACATAAATCCGTGCTCATATAATCAACGCAGTTTGCAAGCATAACCTGATCATTGTTTATTTCACCCAAAATTGTAACAACAATAATATCCTGAACCTCAGTGTCACCGCCGTCATACATTTCATTGAGCAAAGTGAAAAGCTTTTTCATTCTTTGGGGGTTATTTTCTTTTATGGTTTTTATAACCGCAGGAGCACCGAATTTTGAGAAAAATTCTTCGGCAAGGAATTGTCCGTAACGGTTAAGATTGTCTTTGTATTCATCACGAAGCTCCCCGTACATTACAGTAAAACGGTTTGCAAATGTGTTTGTGTCAAAAAATGCGGAGCCGCTTTTTACAGATGCCTTTGAAACGGGGTTAGGAAGCTTTTTGTTGGAACCTTTTTCCTGTTTTTTTTCACCGAATTTTTCTCTGATTGTATCTTCTACTTCATTTACAATAAATTTTACATCGGAGTCATCTGCGTTTTCCGGGTCAAATAAAAGTGTGGAGTCGTGTACAAATTCTATATCGGATTCATATTTTCCGTCTGCAAATTCAAGATTGAATTTATTTTCTTCCCAGAATAGTTTAATTGAATTATTCTGATTTGTCATAAGAATTGTGTAGACATTTCCGTCCTTTGCGACGGGAGTTTCACCCTTTTGGACACCGTCCGGAATTATGTAAGAAAACTTTGTTTCGTCCAAAATCGGTTTGAGATTTTTTGTAATAGATGCAAGAGCTGTTTCAAATTCAATCATTTTTTTAATCCTTTCAATCAATTATATTCAGACATTGCCAGGTCGATTTTATCATCTACAAGCAGTTCCAAAGCCTTACAGCCATTATCAACCGCTTTTCTTAAATTAATTAAATCCTGTTTGGAAAACGAGGATAACACCCAATCCGCCAAATCATAATCCGGGTGCGGTTTACAGCCTACACCTAATTTAATTCGGGGAAATTCCTCGGTGCCTAAATGGGAAATTATGCTTTTGATTCCGTTGTGCCCGCCTGCCGAGCCCTTACGGCGTATTCTCAGGTTTCCCACATCAAGAGAAATGTCGTCAAAAATAACAATAATTTTTTCAGGGGGGATTTTATAAAAATCCGCCGCTTCCTTTACCGCTTCACCGCTCAAATTCATAAAGGTCTGCGGTTTCATCAAAAGGCATCTGTGAGAGCCTATTTTAGTGTCACAAATTGCGGCTTTAAATTTAACCTTATTAATTTTTACACCTAAATTATCGGACAACACATCCATAAACATAAAACCCGCATTGTGTCTTGTAAAATCATATTTTTTTCCGGGATTTCCCAAACCCACAATTAAAAATTCAGGAGCGCCGGAGGGTGTGTTTTTTTTAAATTTGTTAAACATTATTCGGTATCCTTTAATGAAAAATATTTATATTCCGGATTTTCGGGATAGTCGCCGTAAATATCCTCTACTGTGAAATATGCAATTTTTACATCGGCTGAATCGAGTATTTTCCCAACCTGATTCGGCTTGATTTTATCTGTATCTATCAGTATACGCAATTCCAAGTCTTCGCTCATACCGGGTTTAAGACCTGTTTGAGAACCATCGGTTCCTTTTATGTAATATGAATTGTCTGTCGATTTAATATAATCAAACTTATCAATTACTATATCCTTTGAAAAATCGTTTTTGACCTTAACATTTTTTTTGTATATTGCCCAATGATTTTTATTAAGAAATACAGAATTGTAATCTTCTTTTTCGATGGAATAGTATTTTGCCTGCGTATCAAAAGTATTTATATCTGAAACAAGATTGTTAAACAATATATCGCTTTTTTCAAGGTCTCCTTTATCAACAGCCATAGGAGATTTAGTAAATACATACAACAGAATTGTTGCGGCTATTGCTACCATTACAACAGCCGTAACAATGGAAATTACTTTTTTATTCATTTTTTATACCAGCCTTCTTTATTGGTTTGTCTTGCGCGGGCAATAGCCAAGCTGTCCTCCGGCACATCCTCGGTAATAGTTGAGCCTGCCGCAGTAAAACAATGATTTTCAAGCGTTACGGGGGCAACAATTTTTGTATTGCAGCCTATGAAAACATCATTACCTATGGTGGTGCGGTGCTTGTGTGTACCATCATAATTAACGGTTATTGAACCGCCGCCTACATTACAGCCCGAACCCATATCTGTATCCCCGATATATGAAAGGTGAGGAACCTTTGAGCCGTAGCCGATATTTGAATTTTTAATTTCCACAAAATTACCCACATGGGCATTATTATCAATAACGGAACCGGGTCTGATATTTACAAATGGACCGACAGTTACATTATCTGAGATTTTTGACTGATTGCATTTGACATTGTTAAGCTCTGTATTGTTACCTATTTCCGAATTGTCAATGGTGGTGTTGGGACCTATAACGCAACCGCTACCGATAACGGTTTTGCCCCTGATAATTGTGTTTGGCAGAATTTCCGTATCTGCTCCGATTATAACTTCATCTTCAATAATTACTCCGTCTGTACAGGGAATGGAAACGCCATCAAGCATAAGATTATTTAAAATATTAAAACGGACAATATTATTTAAGTCAAGGAGCTGAACCCTGTCATTTGCACCTAAAACCACATCGGGATTATCTGCTGTAAATGCACCTGCGATTTTGCCGTTTTCCAATAAAATTTCAATAGCATCTGTTAAATAATATTCCTTTTTGTTGCCGTCAGGAGCGTATTTTGAAGAATTTGCAAGAATATTCAATGCAAAAAGCAAATCATCACAATTGAACCAGTAAGCACCGGAATTTATTTCGTTGATTTTTTTCTGCTCGTCTGTTGCCGCTTTTTCTTCAACGATACATTTTACATTGTTGTCGTCACCTCTGACAATTCTGCCGTAACCGAAGGGATTGTCAATTTTTGCGGAAATAACCGTAGCGGCTCTGTTGTTATTTATATGGTCACTTAAAGCATTTGAAAGTGTGTTACTGTCCATTAAGGGTGCATCACCGTTTAAAATAAGGACATTGGCACCGGAATGTTTTTTTATAAAGCTTTCAGCCTGCATTACGGCGTGACCCGTACCCAATAATTCCGACTGCAAAGCGGTTTCATATCTGCCGTCAATGAATTTTTCCACTTCTTCGCTTTTGTGACCGGTGATTACACATATATCTTTTGTCAAATTTAAAGTACTGTTGATTGTTCTTTCGAGCATAGGCTTGAACACCACCTTAGTGAGAACCTTAGAAGTGGCGGTTTTCATCCTTGTACCCTTACCTGCGGCAAGTAAAACGCAACAATTCTGCGACATAAACATTTTCCTTTCAAAACATCATATATAATATTATCTCAAAAAATCATAATAAAATCAATAGATTTTAAAATATTTAATTGTATATATTGAAAAAATATGGTAAAATTTCTACGGAGGCGATATTTTGGAGTATATTACAAGCAGAAATAACGACAGAATTAAAAAAGCGGTGAAGCTTTGTACATCGTCAAAATTCAGAAAAGAGCAGGGCTTGTATTTTCTTGAGGGTGCAAGACTTTGTTCGGATGCGGCTCAAAATACCGAAATAGCGGAAGCATTTTTTACAGAGGATGCATTGGAAAAATATTCCACGGAAACAAAAATAATTATAAACAAATCGGTCGATAGTTTTATTATTACCCGTGAGGTTGCGGAAAAAATGTCGGATACAAAATTTTCGCAGGGTGTTTTTTGTATTTGCAGGATGAAAAATAATTCTGCCGAGTTGGAGCTTAACAAAAAATATATTGCCCTTGAAAATGTTCAGGACCCCTCAAATTTGGGTGCGGTTGCCAGAACCTGCGAAGCCTTGGGAATTGATACAATTATTATTAACAAAGGCTGTGATATTTATAACCCGAAAGCTCAGCGGTCGGCAATGGGAAGCTTGCAGAGATTGAAAATTATCACGGTTGACAGTATGACGGAGTGTATCGAAAAGGCAAATTCCATGGGCATTGTAACGGTTGCCGCCGTTTTGAATAATTGTAACTGCGAAATGAATATTTTAAAATCCGACAGCATAATATGCATAATCGGAAATGAGGGCAACGGTATTACGGAGGAAACCTCCAATCTTTCAAAATACAGATTAACTATTCCTATGCACGGCAGAGCGGAGTCATTGAATGCGGCTTCGGCGGCTACAATTTTAATATGGGAATTAACAAATCTGCAAGTTGAATAAAAAATTATTTCAAAATTGATATGTTTTCCGTATAAAACAATGAAATTTTGAATGTTTATTAATTATTACTTGCAATATACACGAAATTGTATTAAAATATTATTATTCAGTAATAAAGGAGATATTATTATGAGCTATGTTGACAGCATAATCGAAAAGATTAAAGTTAAAAATGCAGACCAGCCGGAATTTATCCAGGCTGCCACAGAGGTTCTTTCAACAATCAGGGAAGTTGTTGAAGCAGACCCCAAATATCAGAATGCGGCTCTTTTAGAGCGTCTTATTGAGCCCGAAAGAATTATTATTTTCAGAGTTCCGTGGATTGACGACAACGGCAATGTTCAGGTAAACCGTGGTTTCCGTGTACAGTTTAACAGTGCTATCGGACCATATAAGGGCGGACTTCGTTTCCACCCCTCTGTAAACCTCAGTATTATTAAGTTCTTAGGCTTTGAGCAGATTTTCAAAAACTCTCTTACAGGTCTTCCTATCGGCGGCGGCAAGGGCGGCTCCGACTTTGACCCCAAGGGCAAGAGCGACAACGAGGTTATGCGTTTTTGCCAGAGCTTTATGACAGAGCTTTCAAAGTATATCGGTGCAGATACAGATGTTCCCGCAGGCGACATCGGTGTAGGTGCCCGTGAGATCGGTTATATGTACGGTCAGTACAAGAGACTTACAGGTCTTTATGAGGGCGTTTTGACAGGTAAGGGACTTACCTACGGCGGTTCTCTTGCAAGAAAAGAAGCAACAGGCTTCGGTCTTGTTTATATTACACAGGAAATGCTCAAAGACCACGGTACAAGCTTTGAGGGCAAAACAGTTGTCGTTTCCGGTTCGGGTAATGTTGCAACCTATGCTATTCAGAAGGCTCAGAGCTTCGGTGCAAAGGTAGTTACCGCCAGCGACTCGTCAGGATATGTTTATGATCCCGAGGGAATTGATATTGAAGCTCTTAAAGAAGTTAAAGAAGTTAAGCGTGCAAGAATTAAGGAATATATTAACTACCGTCCCAATGCAAAGTATTACGAGGGCGAAAAGGTATGGGGCGTTAAGTGCGATGTTGCATTACCCTGTGCAACTCAGAACGAAATCAACGAAGAAGATGCAAAGAAGCTTGTTGCAAATGGCTGTAAATATGTTTGTGAGGGCGCAAATATGCCTTCAACAACGGAAGCTATTGAAGTATTTGCAGAGAATAATGTAATATTTGTTCCCGGTAAGGCTGCAAATGCCGGCGGTGTTGCCACATCAGCTCTCGAAATGAGCCAGAACAGCCAGAGAATCAGCTGGACATTTGAAGAGGTTGAAGCAAAGCTTGCTCAGATTATGGCAAATATTTACAAGAACATTTCCGCAGCTGCCGAGGAATACGGTTGCAAGGATAACTTTGTAATGGGTGCAAATATCGCAGGCTTTAAGAAGGTTGCAGATGCAATGCTCGCTCAGGGTATTGTTTGATCAATTTTCACAACTAAATAAAAAACCAGCACTCTGTTGTATCTGCAACAGGGTGCTTTTAAATTTTGTGACAATAACAATTTACCATTTATCAATATTTGCTTTTTGCATTGCTGAAATTATTTTCGGAACGGGGTCACCGCTGAATTCCGACATGGATTTCAGCATATTTTTTATTTCTTCCCTGTTTGTTTTTTTATCCGCAGGACATTTGCTTTTTACTATGGGGAGATTTTCGTGTTTTACTGCTCTTATTACATCCTTTTCTCTTGCGAAAATCATAGGACGGATTAAGTATAAATTTTTTCTCGAAAGATACGAAACAGGGGAAAAGCAACCGAGAACTGCACCGGAAAGCAAATTCATCATAAAGGTTTCGGCGGCATCATCCATGTGATGTCCCAAAGCTAATTTATTGCAACCGTTTTCCTTTGCAATATCGTGTAAAATACCTCTCCTCATTCTGGCACAAAGACTGCACGGATTTTTTTCTTTTCTGTCCTCAAAAATCACTTTCCACAATTCGGTTCTTTTGATAATGTATTCAACATTCAACTTTTCGCAAAGCTTTTCTATTTCACTGTAATCGCAGGGTATATAGTCGAAGCAAGGGTCTAAAATAACGGCAACAATATTATACTTTTTCGGATAAAAAATCCTCATCATTGACAGCGCATACAACAATGCCACGGAGTCTTTACCGCCGGAAACACCTACTGCAATTTTGTCGCCGTCTTCTATCATATTATATTTTTCACAGGCTGAACGGATATAGGACATTAGCTGTTGCAATTTATCACCTACAAATTTAAAAACTTTTTGTATTCATCACCGATTATTTTGTAATCATTTTTCTTTGCTCTTTCAATTCCTTTTTCGGAATACTTTTTCCGCAAATTTTCATCGTTTAAAAGCATTGACAAAGCATCCGCAAAAATTTTATGATTTTCATTTTTGTTACTTAAATCAAAATCGGGAACACCGTCAAAGCAGGGAACAAGTATGCCGTTATCGGCGGGAAAAATATCCGTAATTTTAATGGGCTGTTCACCGTCAATCAACAATTCTTTCGGTCCGGTTTTGCAGTTAGTCGAAATACAAGGTACACCGCACGCCATAGCTTCAAGTAATGCGTTGGGAAAACCCTCGCTAATTGACGAAAATGCAAAAACATCACTTTTAACTAAATACTTGAAAGGATTTTTTTGAAAACCGGTAAGCAAAATGTCTTTGGTATACGGATGATTTTTTACTATTTTTCTTATATCGTTTTCCAAAAGTCCACGGTGTCCGATAATCACAAGCCCTGCATCCGGAATACTTTGTTTCAAAATCTCAAAGCTTTTTAATAAATCCCAGTGCCCCTTGTGCTTACTGAAAATTCCCATGTTTGAAATTACCTTGTGTGTGTCAAAAAATTCCTGTTCATCAGGAGCAAGACTGTCTTTTGAAAGTTTAGTTATTCTGTCAAAATCCAAAGGATTTTCTATTATACTGATTTTATCGGTTTTACCGTATTTTTTAATATAAAAATCAGCGGCTTCTTTTGAATTAAAAAGAATTTCCGCATCCGTATCAATCAAAGCTTTGTATTCATTCGGATGCCGCTCAAAGTGTTCAAAACCTCTGCAAGCACCGATTTTTCTGCAAGGTGCATTTGAAAACCGCAACGCGCGGTTAGCAATTGAAGTAAAGGACATTACCGTATCAATGTCATATTTTTTTACGGTGTTTTTAATACCGTTTGCCCTTTTAAAAGTGTTAAAAACCTTTTTGATTTTTGACTTTGAGGGTAGGGCATTAAGGTTAATAAGTTCGGCATTTATATCGTAACTTATATCACTGTCGTCAAAAACAATATAGTAAATTTTGCAACGGTCGCCTAAAAGATAAGTGAGCCTTGAAGCAGCTCTTTCACTGCCGCCGCTTCTAAGGTCCGGAGTAACAAATGCAATTTTTCTCATTCATACTCCTCCAAAACTTCAAAGAGTTTTTTGCAAATATTGTCAGGTAAATACTTTTTTGCCTGTTTCAGACAGTTTTCTTTCATTAAGTTGGTTTTATCAGGATTTTTTGCACATTCCAACAGGATTTTTTTAAGCTCCTCGAAATTATCTAATTCAAAAGACAAACCTGTTTTCCCTTCTTCTACAATTTCATCATAATAATTCCATCGGGAAGCCACAACAGGTGTTCCCGCAAAAAAAGAGTCAAGAATTGAAGCAGGGAAACCCTCGGTTCTGTATCTTGTGGGGAAAACCTGTAAAAAATATTTGCTTAAAATTTCAGATGATTTCATGCTGTAACCGATACCTAAGTATTTTATATAATTCGGAAAAGTTTTTTGTAATTCATTGAATTCATCAATAAAATCTTTATTTACCGATCCATATATATCTAAGGTGAAAATTGTACCGTGGGCATTTATTTCTTTTATAACTTCAATACATTCCCGGATACCCTTCATAGGCTCAATTCTTGCAAAATAAACGAGATTAAACGGTAATTTTTTCTGATAAAGCAATTCACTTTTTTTTAAAAGCTTAATGTTCTTAAAATTAGGGAGAAGATATGTGTTCTCAATACCGATTGATTTCAGATTATTACGGATTTTTTCGGTTTCTACAAAAATTGCCTTGAACTTTTCAGCTCTTTTAATCAAAGCTTTATTGTCTAAAATTGTATCGTAAAAAGAACTGCCTACAAGGATGAAGTACAAAGGTCTTTTAAAAATCAAATTGATGTCCTGTACAATTTTAACAAGATTATTCATGGCGGCGCCACGAATGACCAGGACGAGTTGTTTTGAATTTTTGACAGCGGAAAACATCATGGAAAAAAGTTTAGCGGGATTTTTTTTGATTGCGTGATAACTGAATTGCCCGATATTTTTCTCACCGTATTTTCGTGTTAAAGCATTGACTATTTCAAGTGTTTTGATAGTTTGACCGTCAAAAGCATTGCTCCGGTCAAAGTTACCTATGACACCTATCCTATACATAAAATTTACTCCTATTCTCTGATGCCTACTCATAAAAATATAACATCTACACTAAAAAATGTCAAGCTTTTTATTTTTTTTGTTGAAGTTCTAAAATTTTTTCCAATAAATTTTCTTTTTTGTTCTCACAATCTTCATTTATAACTGCTTCAAGTAAAAATTCAAGTTTTTCTTTTATTTCTTTACCTTTATATCCCAATTGAATTAAATCGTTGCCGCTGATATCAAGCTGCTCCGGCTTATAACATTCTTTTGACGATTCGGTTATTATTTTTATGATTTTTGTATTACTGTCAGGGTATTTCAATTTTATATAATTTATAAGATTTTCTTTACCGATTTTTCTCAGCATTTTTTTGACAAAAGGTTTTGAATTTACAAATTTGTCAGTACGGTAATTCTTAACAGCTTCAACTGCTGAAATTTCTGCATTTGAATATCTGAGTCTTAACATAATTTCCTTTGAATTATTAAAATGGGAATAAAAATATGCCCGTCTTAATTCCGGTGTATCATAATTAAAAGTAAAATGGTTTTCCGAGGATAATTCAGGAATGAAAACTTTAAACACATCAGAATATTCAGAAAATACTTTTGCGGCATTTACACCGTTAATAATACCCTCAAATTCCACCCGTATTCTTTCGGCGGAGATGTTAGTTAGCAGCACTTTGTTTTTATGAATTGATTTTGCGGTTTCTTCTTCAATCCCGAAACCTAATTTTGAGGAAAATCTGATGGCTCGCAGTATTCTTAAAGCGTCTTCGTTAAATCTTTCGTCAGGTGTGCCGACGCAACGGATAATTCTTTTATTTATATCATCAATACCGCCGAAATAATCAATCAAGCCTTTTTCATCATTGTATGCCATAGCGTTGACTGTAAAATCTCTGCGCTCAGCATCAGTTTTTAAGGAAGTGGAAAATTTGACCTGTTGAGGGTGCCTGTTGTCGAAATATTGACCGTCACATCTGTAAGTGGTAATTTCCGCAACATTGCCGTTGATTATTACACCGACGGTTCCGTGCTTTATACCGGTTGTAATAAGTTTAAAATCAGAAAAGCATTTGGAAATTTCATCGGGAAGCGCATTTGTACAAATATCCCAGTCGTTTGGTGTTATGTTGAGAATGTAATCACGGACACAACCCCCTACAACAAAGGCTTCATATCCGCTTTCATATAAACGGTTTAAAATAAATTCCGTATCATTTGGCAGAATAATCATGAAATCACCACCGATTTTTGATACTTAATTATAACATAAATGTGAGTACCCGGACAATATTTTTATATGAATTTTGTTTTTTGTATTGATTTTTTTATCGAATTGATATATAATACTATGTGTTGCGACGGGGTGTGGCGAAGTTTGGTATCGCGCTTGGTTCGGGACCAAGAGGCCGTGGGTTCAAGTCCCGCCACCCCGACCATGAAGAGTATTCATAAGGGATTTGACTTTATGAATACTCTTTTTGTATGTAAGGCAGGCATTAAACCTGCCTATTTTTATGCTGTAATTCAGTCAATCTTATCTTCCGGTATT
Source organism: Acutalibacteraceae bacterium (assembly GCA_045642385.1). Lineage (GTDB taxonomy): Bacteria > Bacillota > Clostridia > Oscillospirales > Acutalibacteraceae > RGIG2945. The sequence continues at coordinate 12,850 of JAZUIT010000049.1, read as the reverse complement.
GCAAGACACCTTATGAATTTGTAAAGAATTGCAAAAAACAACCTGCCTCAAATAAAGCAGGTTGCTTTTCGCCTGTCAGACAATGGTGGACACGAAGGGATTCGAACCCTCGACTTCTACAATGCGAATGTAGCACTCTCCCAACTGAGCTACGCGCCCGTGTTAAGTCTGTCAGATTTCTTAATTAAATTTTATCATTGAACACAGAATATTATAATTTGATTTTACGAAAATGTCAAGAGATAGATTATTTATTTTTCAAATATTCTTCACGGCGGATCTTACGGTTCTTACCGATTTTTCCGGTGTGATACAAAGCACAGTAAATCATTCCGATAATTGCTCCGGCGGCACACATAATAAAGTCAACCATTGTATCAATGAGTCCGCTTTCCGACAGAGGTGAGGACATTTGCAATGTAAGCCCATACAGTCGGTCCATTGAAAATTCATAAAATTCCCAACCGACAGCAACGGTTACGGCGGCACAGAGTGAGAACATTGAAGCCAATGCCACACCGGTTTTTCTGTTTTCTCCCTGAGTAATAAATGTGAATTTAAAACCTATTGCAGAAGCCACAATTCCCGAAATTAAGTGGGTGAGCAGGTCAATATGCTGGAAATCGGTAAACACATTTACGGTTGTGCCTACAAGACAACCGAAGCATATAAAAACGGTTATGAGAGATTGAAAAGAGCAGGGGACTTTTTTGATGAATGTACTGCCGCCCCATAACTGAAACATATCCCAAAGATGCGTGAAAGCTATACCGAAAACAGCCTGTAAAAATTGAACAGTTGCGCCTTGAAAAAGTGCAAATGTACCCCATATCAACAGAAGACTGCGGCAAACAAGCCACAGAATATACTGACTTTTCGGAACCTTTGCAAAAGTTTTATTTTCCATATTTCCTCCGTTTATTTCAACTGTCCTTCATTACATCTTTACAGCAGTCCTCGACCGCTGATTTCATAGCTTTAATTTTGTATTCTGACGATAATTCGGCAATATAGGTGACAAAGTCACTGTATTTCATTTCCGTAAGGCAGCTTGCTTTGTATTTTTCGTAATACAATTTCTCATTTGCTCTCATATCTACCGGCACAACAAGAAAAATGTATTCGTCCGAATAAATAACGCCGGGTTCATTATAATCCATTTTCTTTACTGATTTAAAAAAGTTTTCGGGATAAAATGAACCGCCTTTTTTAAAAACAGTTATTTCCGGTGAGGAAAAATTTGTGTTGTGTCTTTGAGAATAATCTCTGCTGACATCAATAATATTTTCACCGGCAGAAATGCTCTGAGCCATAAGAGTGAATTCTTTTTTTATTTCATTTACTTCTTTTTTATCGAGCTTTTGGGTGCTGCCTTTTTCGTCTGTCGCTGTCAAATATCCGACAATTGCGCGAAAAGCAATATAATTTGAATAGAAATAATCTTTTATTTCGGATTCATCAACCGCAAATTTTCCACCCTTATCATAAAGTGAAATCATAAAAGCTTTTTTATATTCCTTACCGGTTCGCACCTTTGTAAGGACTGTTCTCGATATCCCTGCTTTTTTATAATAAGATGAAAATGTGTGCCAATCGCCGCTTACATCTGATGCGATAGTATCCTTTTGTGAAGAAGTAAGCGGTGTCAGCTTCTGCTCTTTATATTGCGTATTTATAATGACATATTCTGCGGCATTTTGCATCGCAGCTTTACTGAGCTCTTCCACAGTTTTAATCTCAGGATTATTTCTTTTTGCTTCTATTGCAAAATATGTGAAAAGCTCTTTGCTGATTTTTGCATTATTTACAGTAAACACAGTTGCCGTTTGTTGCTTTGAACATGAACACAGCATGAAAATAAAAACAAAAACATATAGTAATGAAATAATTTTTTTCACGAAATCACCTCTGATATTCTGAGTGATTGCTTTGAAAAATATTTTATCATATTGTCAAAAATTATGCAACTGAAAAACATAAAAAAGGACGGTTTTTATGCCGTCCTCAAAAATTATTCAATCAGTATTTGAAATTTTTATATGTGATTGTTGTCGTGCCGTTTGCATTAATTGTACCCATAATTGCTTTGATATTTGCGGTTATATCAAACTTGATTACAAGGCTTGACATTCTCTTTGTACTCTTATTTATTGTTGCGGTAATTTTAATATTGCTTGTGGCTTCCTCTGCACTCTTGATTAATGAACCGCCTGCCTTTGTACAAATTTCCGCAGTTTTGTGGTCGTAGATGTCAATATCTCTGTTGCCTGTGCAAATGCCGGTCTTATCAAGGGGAGAATTGTTTTTTGCGTTTGCACCGTTTTTACCTGCGGAGCTTGAACCGTTTTTAACAGTCATTGTGATAACATAATTATCACCAGAGGTTTTATAGGAAGCACTCAGAACATCCGAAGCGGTTAGTGTGCTTTTTTTAAGCAAATATCTTATTGCGCCGTCTTTGTCTTTATAAGTAAATGTTTTACCGTCCTGAACATTTTTAAAAGCATTTTTTTCACCGATACCTAAAAATTTTTCGACGGAAGATTTATATGCACCGGGAATTTTTGAACTGCTTGCGGTTGAACGGGTCTTATCAAAGGATTTTGCATTCTGACCTTTCCCGGTTGCAGTTATGTAAAGATTTATCATATCGGATTTAGTCAATGCCGTCGGGGTACTTTTTACAATTTTAAAGCTGAGAGTTTTTTTGCCGGAATAGTTGCCCTTAAATGTTACTGTCACATTGTATGTTCCTGCGGCTTTTCTTCCGGATGCGTACGCAACAGTATAATCGGTACCTTTTTTTAGAACCTTGCCCTTACTGTTCTTAACTGTAACAGCCGGTGTTTTAACTTTGCCGTCATATTTATAGCTTGTCGTTGAAAGCTTGACGGAAGCAATTTTGTAAATAACGGTTGTGACTTTTTTACCGCACAGCGAGCAGGTTTTTACAAGCTTTCCGTTTGCACTCATCGTGGCTTTTGTAACCTTGGAGGTGTATTTATGACCTATACATTCCTTGCTGATGTCTTTAAAGGTTCTCGAATACTTTTTTGCATAGCTCTGAGCTGTAGAATTTTTTTTACCGTAAATAACAGCTGTTTTGGAAATTGTACCGGCAGCATTGTAAATTTTACATTTCGGGTTTAAGATTGCAATTTTTTTCAGGTTGGTACAGTTATAAAATGCCCTTGCACCTACGGTTGTAATCTGCTTACCTACAATTACTTTTTTTATTGATTTGTTTGATTCAAAGGGACTTTTTGCCTTGGCGCTGTAATTTTTCATATTACCTTTGCCGGAAATCGTAACCTCGCCGGTTTTACTGTTATAAGTGTATTTTACTCCGGAACCGCAGCTTCCGCTTTTGGACAAAGCACTTGCACAAAAGCCCGAACTTAAAATGCCTAAGATTAAAATTGCTGACATTAAAATGCTTATGTTTCTTTTCATAGGTAACAGCCTCACTTTCGACTTGATAATATCACAAAATACAGTGATTGTCAATAATCACAATCATAATGAACGAACCGGCAAAGCTGTGTGTTTAATTTTGAATTGGTATATTTTACTTTTACGGAAAAATATTTAAAATTTTCTATTAAAATTGAAAAAAAATTCATAGAAACCTTGAAAAATGTTTGTGATTGGTATATAATAAATATTAACATACGGATAATTTTGTTTTTCTGGAGGGATTGTTTTGCCGGCTGATTTACATTGTCACACCAAACTTTCTGACGGCTCATTAGGAATTGACGATTTAATAGTTCTTGCTGAGAAAAGAGGAATTGACACAATTGCAATAACTGACCATGACTGCCTTGCGGCAACGGTCAGAGGAAAGATTATCGGGGAGCGCCACGGTATAAAAGTTATACCAGGGGTTGAGTTGTCGGCTACAAATACGAAAAACGGCAATGAAGTGTCGGTGATTTGTTATCTTGCGGACAGTCCGGACAGACTTGAAGGCTTGTGTCGCAGAAATTTATTGGCCCGCAAAAAGGCAAGCCAGTATATGGTTTTGAGAGTTGCAAAAAAATATAATATAGCACCTGATTTGATTTTGAAGTGCGCTTCGGGTTCGACAAATGTTTATAAGCAACATATTATGCACGCTTTAATGGAATGTGGTATTACAGGTTCTGTATTCGGAAATTTGTATAATGATTTGTTTTTAAACTCGGGTTCCGATAATGTTTATGTCAGACCGGTATTTCCCGATATAAAGGAAATTATTGACAATATTCATGAGGCGGGAGGAATTGCAGTATTATCTGAGCTTTGTACAGCTGATGATTACGATTTGCTGGATGAACTTAAAAATGTTATTGACGGTGTTGAGGTTTGGAGTCCCAAAATAGATATAGAACGCCGCAAGAAGCTTATAAGCTTTGCGGAAAAGAACAATTTGCTTATGACCGGCGGCAGTAATTTCCACGGTATGTACGGTGGGGAGAACAGTATAGGCAGCAGTGCAACACCCAAACAGCATCTTGACGCTCTTTTAAATTACAAACAATACAAACAAAAATGTAATGCAAACTGAATTGGGGAGATTTTATTTTGCAGAACGATGATAGAGATATAAAAATTTTCAATGCAAAATCACCAGCTGAAAAGTCAACCGAAGATGAACTTGAAACTATGGCTGATATTTTGGAAAAGCATAGAAAAAACGGCAATCTCGCGAAAGCCGGTAAGCTTGGCGAAGAGCTTGCGTTGATGAGCGTAGGAAAGGTTGTTTCAATTCCTTACGGAGATGATATAAATGTAGAAAGCGGAGATTATACCGGTATTCAGTATCAGGCAAGTGTCCTGTTGGTTTTTTCCGCACGCTATTTTCTTGGCAGATATCTTGGTGAGGAGCTTATACCTACTGCTATGAGTGCATTGTACAATAAGCTTATTGATATTTCTCCGTCATTGTTCAAGGATTTGTCGGGTGGAGCGGAAATATCTTTCTATACATTAGCACTGTCAAGGGACGGAGAGCAGATGAAGCATATCGGAAATTGTTTTGCTATGCTTTGTAAGAAAGATAACGATGAAAATTTTTCTGCTTACGGTGCAAAGCTTTACAGTTTTGTTGAAAAAACTCTTTCAAAAATGATAATAGATTTGGACTTTAAGTCAATATAAATTTGTCGCAAACTTTTGATTTGCGACTTGTTTTTTTTGGCAAAAATTATGATATATTATGAACTCTTTATATTCAGCGTTGTCCGGCGGATAAGATTATTAGAATTATTGAATCTAAGTGTGCTCAAAAAAGTAAAAATTAAAACGAAAATATTATAGAAATATGAAGTTAAAAGTATGGCGATAATTAAAATAAATGATTTTTCGGACAGTCGTCTTGATGTGTATGCAAGATTTAGCGAAGCACAGCTATTGAACAGGGAAAAACCGGAGGACGGGATGTTTATAGCCGAAAGTCCGAAGGTAGTGGAAAGAGCTTTAAATGCGGGATATGAGCCGGTGTCGCTTTTGCTTGAAGAAAAGCACATTGACGGTGAAGCGAAAAACATAGTCAGCCGATGCAAGGATATTCCAATATTTACAGCGGAGTTTGATGTGTTGACTCAGCTCACCGGTTTTCAGCTTACCCGTGGCGTGCTTTGTGCTATGAAAAGAAAGAAACTTCCGGGTATTGATGAAATTTGCAATAACGCAAGAAGAATTGCAGTGCTTGAAGATGTTATGAATCCCACAAATGTGGGTGCAATTATCAGAAGTGCCGCCGCATTGAATATGGATGCTGTTTTGCTTACGGCACAGTGCAGTAATCCTCTTTACCGCAGAGCAATCAGAGTAAGCATGGGGACGGTTTTTCAAATACCCTGGACGATTATGTCCGACTTTGACAGGAATAATAGTGTTGCGGACAAGCTTCACCAATTAGGCTTTAAGATGGTTTCTTTTGCACTGAAAGAAAATTCAATAAGTATAAGGGATGACAGGCTTAACAAAGAGGAAAAATTAGCAATTATCCTCGGTACAGAGGGTGACGGTCTTGCACAATCCACCATTGAAAATTCCGATTATACCGTAAAAATTCCTATGTCTCACGGAGTTGATTCTTTGAATGTTGCGGCGGCTTCGGCAGTAGCTTTTTGGGAATTGGGAAAATGATAATAAAGAAAACAAAAAGAAGTCATAAACCAATTTGGGTTCATGACTTCTTTAACATTTAAGTTAAATTATTTGAGAGCTGCTTTTGCCTTTTCTGTAAGAGCTGTAAAAGCTGCGGGGTCGGCAATAGCAATTTCAGAAAGCATTTTACGGTTAAGGTTGATATCAGCCTTCTTCAAACCGTTCATAAATGTTGAATAATTCATACCGTTAAGCTTGCAAGCAGCGGAAATACGGGTAATCCAGAGTCTTCTGAAATCACGCTTTTTCTGCTTTCTGCCGATGTAAGCATAGTTGCCGGATTTCATAACTGCCTGTTTAGCAGTTTTGAAAAGAGCGTGTTTTGAGCCGTAGTAGCCCTTTGCCATTTTTAATACTTTATTTCTTCTCTTACGAGTCATCATAGCGCCTTTAATACGAGCCATTGTAAATTACCTCCCTGATTTTTAAATTATTTATAAGGAATCAAACGCTTAATCTGCTTCTGATTAGTTGTATCTGCAACAGAAGTTTTACGAAGATTTCTCTTACGCTTTGTGCTTTTCTTGTTCAAGATGTGTGATTTGTAAGCGTGACCACGGATAGGCTTACCGTTCTTAGATAATTTAAAACGCTTCTTAGCACCACTGTGAGTTTTAATCTTAGGCATAATATTTTTCCTCCTTAAATTTACTTTGAATTTTTAGGTGCGAGGAACATAAGCATTGTGCGTCCCTCTAACTTTGCGGCTTTTTCAAGAGATGATACTTCCTCACAGGCATCGGCAAAGTTTTTCATTGTTACTTCACCCAACTGGGGATGTGCCATTTCACGACCCCTGAATCTGATAGAAACCTTAACCTTGTTACCTGCCGTCAGGAATTTCTTGGCGTGATTTACCTTGGTATCAAAATCATGCTTATCAATATTGAGAGAAAGACGAATTTCCTTAATTTCGACAATATGCTGATTTTTACGGGCTTCTTTTTCCCTCTTTGACTGTTCAAAGCGATATTTTCCGTAATCCATAATTTTGCAGACAGGCGGCTTTGACTGCGGAGCAATTTTTACTAAATCCAAATTGCTTTTTTCTGCGATTTTCAAAGCCTCCGAAGCGGAAATAATACCCAGCTGTTTGCCGTCAGCAGTAATTACACGGACTTCCTTATCACGAATTTCCTCATTGATTTGCAGTTCTTTAGTACCGATATTAAGACACCTCTTTTAAAATAATCAAAGCGCAGACATATTTCGTCCACGCTTCTAATCAATAAAATAACCCGAATAACAGGTAAATATTGACCGTACGATGGGACGAAACCCCGTAGGTGAGGACTATGTCCTGCTTTGTTGTAAGAACATTATACTCATATACCTGTGCTTTGTCAAGGGAAATTTTAAAAATTTTTATTTTTATTTAAAAACTGTACCTTGAACCGGTATCCGGCAAAAGGACAACTATATTTTTGTTTGTGTTTTCAGGTCTTTTTGCAATTTCTATTGCAGCCCAAACTGCCGCACCGGAGGAAATTCCCACATAAATTCCCTCGCTTTTTGCAAGGTTTACCGCTGTATTAATTGCATTATTATCTTCCACAGCAACAACCTCGTCATAAATTTCCGTATTCAGAATTTCAGGTATAAATCCGGCACCGATGCCCTGAATACCGTGAGAACCGGATGTGCCCTCCGATAAAACGGGGGAGCTTTTAGGTTCAACTGCGATAATTTTTATTTCGGGATTTTGTGATTTCAGATATTCACCGACACCTGTAATTGTTCCGCCTGTACCTACACCGGCAACAAAAATATCAACCTTGCCGTCTGTATCGTTCCATATTTCGGGACCTGTTGTTTCTTTGTGAGCCTGTGAGTTCATAGGATTTACAAACTGTCCTGCAATAATGCTGTCGGGAATTTCAGCCTTCAATTCATCAGCTTTTTTAATTGCTCCTGTCATACCAAGCTTGCCGTCCGTCAGTACAAGCTCCGCTCCGTATGCTTTGATAAGCCGTCTTCTTTCCTCCGACATAGAATCCGGCATTACAATGATTGTTTTATATCCTTTTGCTGTTGCGACAGCGGCAAGACCAATACCGGTGTTACCGCTTGTGGGTTCAATAATTACGGAATTTTTCTTTAATTCACCGTTTGCCTCTGCGGCTTCAATCATTTTTTTTGCCACTCTGTCCTTTGAGCTTCCGGCAGGATTGAAATATTCAAGCTTTGTAATAATTTTTGCGTGCAAATTTTCATTTTTTTCTGTGTTGACAAGCTCCACCAACGGTGTGTTGCCGACTAATTCTGCAATATTTTTAAAAATTTTCATAATTATCATCCTAAATTATTTTATAATTAAACTGTTTTATAAATCCTGGTAGTTCGGCATAATGGGAATAAGGTGGGAAACATCATTGTGGAAAGAAATTCTTTTCACGCCGTCAGAATGATATGTAATTTTTGAAACAGAGGCATTATGGAAAGTCATTCTGAAATCCTTTTCCGAAATGCCCATAGCGGAGGGGAAAAAGCTGATACCGAAAACACCGTGGCTTACAAGCATAATTTTCTTGCCGTAGCCGAAGCGGTTTTTCAGGTATTCTGCAATCGCGCCGCATCTTGCCATTATATCTTCTTTTTCTTCATTGGGAAATTTTCCGCCGCCCTCACCGTAAACAATATCCGGGCAGTAACAAAGCTTGTCATAATATCTGCTTAAATATTCCAACGAACATCCGCTGTAATTCGGGGTAGAGCCTTTTTCGATAAGCTCCGGCATTATTTCTATTGTCGGGTTATAGCCTGTTGATTTTGCCACCGCCGCCGCAGTTTTTACGCAACGGATAAGGGGACTTGAAATTATTGCGTCAAATCTATAATTCTCAAATCTTTTTCCGAGAAGCTTTATTTGTTCTTCGCCCAAAGGTGTCAGGTCAATGTCGCAGACATCCCTGTCACCGTTTGAACCTGGTTGAGTATTTGCGTGCCTTACATAAAATATTTCAAGCCTTTCATTATCACTCATTGCCTTCATTCTCCGATTTTTCGCTGTACCAAGGTGCGTTACCCCGGAACATAAAAAATAGTCTTCTCTTTTATCACAGAACAATTATATTCCATAAGCAAAATTAAGTCAATAAAAACAAATATATAATAGTACAATATGTTTGAATAATTTTCGCAAAGGTTTATTTTGACAAGTTTTCAGGGTGTGAATTATAAATTTAAATAAAAATAAATGATACAGACCTCAAAATATTAAAAAAACACTTGCAATATGCGGAAAAATAGTATAAAATATATCTGTATAAATAACATATCGGAGGAATAATAAATGGTATCAGCAGGAGATTTCAGAAACGGCGTAACATTTGAAATGGACGGAAATGTTTATCACATTATCGAGTTCCAGCATGTTAAACCCGGTAAAGGTGCCGCTTTCGTAAGAACAAAAATTCGTGACGTTATCGCAGGTTCAGTTGTTGAACGCACATTCAACCCCACAGAAAAATTCCCTACCGCTTATATTGAGCGTAAGGATATGGAATATTCTTATAATGACGGTGAGCTTTATTACTTTATGGATCCCGATTCTTATGAGCTTGTTCCTATCGGTGCAACTGAGCTTCAGGATAATTTCAAGTTTGTTAAAGAAAATATGGTTTGCAAGATTTTGTCCTATAAGGGCAAGGTTTTCGGTGTTGAGCCTCCCACATTTGTTACACTTGAAGTAACAAAAACCGACCCCGGCTTTAAGGGTGACACAGCTACTAATGCTACAAAACCCGCCACACTTGAAACAGGTGCAGAGATTAAGGTTCCCCTTTTCATTGACGAGGGCGAAATGATTAATGTTGACACCCGTACAGGCGAGTATATGAGCCGTGCATAATTGATTTAAGGAGAGATTATAATGAGCCTTACAGAAAGAGCAGCATATTTGAAGGGACTTGCAGAGGGTTTAAGTCTTGACGAAAGCAAACCCGAAACAAAGCTTATCCTTGAAATGATTAAATTGCTTGATGATATTTCAGTTTCTGTTGTTGACCTTGACGATGAAGTCGGCACAGTTGTTGAACAGCTTGACGCAGTTGACGAGGATTTGGCAGACCTTGAAGAGTTCATCTATGATGACCTTGAAGATGAAGATTTTGATGACGAAGAGGATTTCTTTGAAGTTGAATGTCCCGCCTGTCATGAAGTCTTTGAAGTTGACGAAGAAATTCTCGAAGACGGTGCTATCGAATGTCCTAATTGCGGAGAAAATCTTGAATTTGATTTTGACTGTGATTGCGACTGCGATTGCTGTGATGATGAAGACTGATTTTTGACTTAATTTGTGCCGAAGCGACTTTGCGGTCGCCTCGGCATTTTTTAAATTACGGGAGTGCTTACAATGGGTAAAAATGATTCCGTAAATGCAATGAAAGGTGTAATGACATGGAAAGTAATGATAAAATTAATGCGTTTTTAGACTATAATTTCACATCTTTAAGCACAAGACAATGTATAGAGCGAATTGTACTTATATGGATTTTCAGTACGGCTTTGTGCTTTGTAAGAAAACCGACTCTTGGTTGGATGATACCTTTCGGAATATTCAATATTTTAGTAAGTGCTTTGTTTATTGTTTTAATTGTAAAACATAAAACGGAAAAAATTTCCCGTTATTTATGTGACGGAATATCTTGTCTTTATATTTCTGTAATTTTTAATATGATTGCTTACAGATTGTTGATGAAACAGAGCTTATTATTGCTTTTAGCTTTCTCGTTATTATTGATTCTTTGTATGACAGTGTTTTTATTCATAGCATTACATAATATAAAAAACGATAAATATTCAGGAGAGCATACCGCAAATCGGATAATCACTATTCCGCTTGCTGCCGCCGGTGCCTGCGGAACAGTAATTGCAAAAATTTTTCTTCAGGGTCAATCACAACAGACAGTATTGGTAATAGGTGTGTCGGTATTTTTAATTCTTTCATGTATATTCAGTCTTTCCGTTATAAGCTTTTTGAAAGTGATTTTGTATTATAAGCAAAAAATAACCATTCGTACCTACAATAACAATGACAACGACAATGATAATGAATCGTCTGTGAATTGTTATTTTAATTAAAGGTGAGAAAAAATGTTTTTTAAAAAGTAAAGATGTGAGATTAAATCAGGTTTGTGATATAATAAAAAGTGTGTTTCAAAATTGAGGAGATATAAAATAAAAACTAATATGGGCTTGCTCAATGTATTGGCAACTGATTATTCGCAACTGATAAAAACTGATTTTGACGGAAATGTAACAATAATATATGATGTCGGAACAGCTCAGTTAACAAAGACCGTTGCTATTGTTGTGACAGTAGTTTTGTTTGTTGCTTTTGTTGGGTGCTGAGTTACAAAGCATTTTTAACAAAAATAAAAAGACAGGGGACGGTTCTATGTCCTGAAAGTCAAGACACAGAACCGTCCCCTGTCCCTACAAGTGGATAAAAATGGTAGACTTAAATTGATTAAAGATTTAAGCCTTTTTTCAGGAGGTTCATTTTGAAAATTATAATTTGTGATGATGAAAAAATTTATGCTGATAATATTTCAAAAAACATACGCAGTTTTTTTAGTGAACGAAATATCAATGTTAGTATAGAAATATATTATGACAGTAATTTTATTTTGGAATCAACAGTTGAATGTGATATTGCTTTTTTAGATATTGAAATGAAACCTGTCAACGGCATTGAAACTGCACGAATATTAAAAAATAAAAATCCCGGAACAGTTATTTTTTTCATTACAGCTTATTCCGATTATTTAGACGATGCAATGGATTTGGATGCATTCAGATATTTGTCAAAACCTCTTAATACTAATCGCTTATTTGACGGACTTGAAAAAGCGATAAACAGAATTGATATTACATACAAAAAATTTATTTTGGAAGAAAGCGGGCAAAAAGCAGTAATTAAATCTTCTGAAATTATTATGATTGAAATAGTCGGTAAGGTAACAGAAGTCACAACAGTAAATGGAATATACCGTTCAAAGCATAATATAGCGTATTGGATAGAAAATTTGAATTTTTCTTTTTTTTACCAAACACATAAAAGTTATTTAATAAATTCAAATTACATAACAGATTATTCAGATGATACCGTTTATTTGTACAAAAAATATCAAGTGCCAATTTCATACAGAAAAAGAGCTTCTTTCAAAAAATATATTTTATCTTTTATAGAAAGAAGGTAGAATAATGACATATTATATAACTACATCACTTGTATATTTATTTGAATATTTCATAGTGCTTTTTGTTTTATCGCAGGCTAGTCTTATTAAAAAAAATATAAGCAGTACTTTACTTACAGGACTTGGTTTAGTTGCAATTTGCTGTTCGATTTTCTTCCTGTTTGATAACACTTATGTAAATAATATTGCTTATTTTCTTTTCGTATTTTTATGGGCAAAACTTTCTTTTATTACAACAATTCGCAAGTCAATAATATAGGGAATTATCTTGACGGTTATTATGACAGTTACTGAGTTTTTCAGTATGTCGCTTGTTTCATTTGCACTGAATATAAATCTAAATAATTATTCTCAAAATATGTTTTTTTACATTCTCTTTGCGGCATTAAGTAAAATGTTATACCTCATTTCGACAGTAATTATTGTTTTAGTTTGCAAATTGTTTAAAATTAAAGATATTCAAAAAGACAGTGTGCCTCTTTATATCTTTC